>CAXEIY010000083.1:0-6619 GCA_963996245.1 uncultured Planctomycetia bacterium
GACCATCAGTTCCTCACCCTCACGGGAAGCCTGGACGGCCCGTTCTACGTAGGACTCAACGGGGTCCTGGAGACACTCAATCAGTCCGTATCGATATACCTGATGAGCAGTCGTGACGGGTTCAACTGGACCTGGGTAGATCGTAAAGTGCCCTTCCTGAGCCGAACCGAAATAGGCGTGTATGACAATGGGCGTATGCCACATTCGGTTCCCCAGGCACCGATCTTTCACGACTCCAAGGTGTGGGTGTACTATGCGGCGCTCAACCGGGCCCACAACAACAACCTAGAGGAGATCGACCAGGAAAGTATGACCATCGCACTCTCCACGCTACCCCAGAATCGTTGGGCCGGTTTAGTGGCAGGACCTTATCGTGGTACGCTTGTAACCCATCCACTGCGTTTCAATGGTGGAAAGCTCCTGGTAGACCTGGAATCCGCAACACCACATCAAGCTCCTCGCATTCCGCCTCGATTCGATGAATGCGATGTCCGACTGGCGATTGAAGATCGATCAGGTAAACCGTTAGCGGGATACACCATTGACCGTTGTCAGCCACTTTTGACCAGTGGCATTCACGAAGTCAACTGGTCTGGAACCGACCTTCAAATGCTTTCAGGAAAACCGGTGCGTATCCGAATTGAGATGCGCAATGCAGCCCTGTATTCCCTACAGTTTGTTTAACAGAACAGGTAGCTGACTGTTTCAAGCCTGGATGACGACGATTTGCCGTTTCATAAAGCCGGCTTTCCGTCAACATACTTATGTCCAGGAAACACGCTAAAACGAATGACTTAAACCCATGTGTCGTGACCGTTCATCTGATGCAATGCCATAGATGTCCGGTTCACGCTCGCAATTCATAGGCGGGTGTGAAAGAATTAGCTCGTTGTAGACGAGACACTGTCCTTGAAAGAAAGACCTCACGTGGAATGCTGCCTCGCTACAAATTGATTCCTTGGCCAATTTGGCAGGCCCGGACGCTTCTGTATTCGTCCCATCCCAGAGTGTGCCTTTTTCTGAACTCCCTCGATGCATCTCGACTTTAAAAAGGAGTGGCCATGTCAACAGGTGATTTATCCAATCGTCGCGACTTCAGTCGCAAAGCCGTTCTTGCCGGAACCATTCCCGCAATGGCCCTGGCCGGTCATTCGACATCGGGTCAAGACACTTCGGCTGACGTTGACATTTCTCAAGCAATTCAACAACTTGCAAGGACCGCTAAAGACCGCAGCATGGCCGATACTGACATCCTGCCGGCTGAGAAAACGGCGTTCATTATCATCGATATGATCCATCTGTTTTGCGACCCCAAGTGGATGTCCGGAGGCAATCAGCAGACCGAATCCTGGTTAGTTAACGAATTCGCGTCAATCATCCCGAATCTTCAGCGCGTGCTGCAGGCGTTCAGACAAACCAATGCCTTGATAGTTCACGTCATGAATGCCAAATGGACTCCCGACAGTCGCGAGGTAGTCCGTTATCAACAAGGACGCGATTACGGCCTGTTTGACAGCAAGCGCATGTCCGTTATCGATGCGCTCAAACCCCGTCCCGGTGAGATCCAGATTCGAAAAGTGACCAGTTCCGCCTTCACAGCAACTGGCCTGGACTTCATGCTTCGTAACGCGGGTATCGAAAATATTGTCTTCGGTGGTCAGTACGGCAACGCCTGCGTGTTCTACTCGATGATTCAAAGCCGGGAATTCGGCTTCCGTAACTATTGGGTGGATGACGCGATTCTATATGGCAATGAGAGTTCGCGGATGATCTTCGAGCCTTTGGTTGGTACCTATTGGGCTAAACTGGCGTCAACTCCCGACATTGTGCGTGTGCTCAAGTCGACTAAAACTACAACCTCATGACCGATTGGTAACGCGTTGACGGTGGCAAATGTGATTCTCAAGGAAACTGGAGGACTGGCAGATGAAACGATCGATCTTTACCCATGTGCTGGTAGCCATGTGCTGTATCAGCTTGTCCACCTTGTTTGCAAACCGGGACTCTGCGGCCCCGACACCCACTCAGCGGATCTACCACAATCAGCTGACCCGTATTGCTAAAGCTGAGCCCCTCTTGGCCGACCATCCCGAATTCACTCAGCCGATCCAGGATACGGTGCACTACGAAGCGCCCGTCCTGGTCGATGATCGCGACGCCAACCTACAGGTGCGCGCATGGCGATTTTCTTACAATGCCCGGGGTGTAATTGAGATCCCCAATCGACTGAAGGCATCGAAAACGGCCATTGTCGTCGTACATCCCTGGGGTATCGAGGATGGCCAGGGTTGGAAAATACCACAGCCTGCGGGGTTCGCTTTCGGAATCCCCGAGGAGGTGGAAAACATCAATCTCCACATGCGCACCATTCTCAATCCGTTTCTGAAATCACTGCGTGGCCAGGTTGCGACGGTATTGTACAGTTTGCCAGGTGATGCGGATCCAATTCGCCAAAAAATCTATCGAACCGTGGATCACGAACCCACCAAACAGGAACGCATCCAGGGCCGTAAGGAACTGGAAAACAAGCTACGTGGTTTCAACTATCGGGCGGGAGGACTACCGGTAGCGTTTAAGATCTCGACGACACATCCCGTGGCCGACTATTTTCGACAATTTCCCGGTGGGGCTTTCGGTGATCCGTACAATGGACCCGGTTTTTGGGACTTACCGGTTCCAGTGAGTAAATCGATCGACGTGGATCCCCGGGATGTGGTCATTTTTGACTCTCAAGGTTACGAACCACTTCGAGACTATCTGAAGCATGAAGGGGTCGAACATGTATTACTGACAGGCTACCACGCGAGTCTTTGCTATTGCTCGACAACAGCCGGCTATCAGAATCTGGAACGGGACTTCAATGTCTTCCTGGTAGGGGACGCGACGTTGGACATCCATCCAGGAGTCAACACACCGAGCTACGCAACGAGTACGGCAATAAGCCGAGCGTCCCGCGAGCACTTGATTACGCAGATCTCATGGATCCGAACGCTCACCAACACGCCGAATCAAACAACCCATCAGTAGTAACTCCAGTTACGGTGTGACACACAAGCTTTTGCCCTACCCTCGATCTTGTACCAGCACAGGCGAGCGACAGGATCGACAAACGTGACCGTGCCTTTGCAGGCCAGTAGAACCGAGCCAGCTTGCCCAGAAATCCCCGAATGCGACTGGAGTAAGTCCGCATCGGCCCGTTACAACGCTTCGGGTTCCACCTGGAATCGGTCAGCAGAACGGCCTTTAAGACAGCTTACTTGGTCGGTCCATGATGAATATCGAATGATCGCAGCATCCGAGGATGCTGGACTGCAGGGATCTGGGGATCGAGGAGAAGGTTCGCAAGTTCGGAATACTATCAAACTAGTTCGCGGCGCGAAAACCTCCCATGAGCAGTTCGGAATAACCAGCTTTTAGCGGACGAATGTCATACCCTAATTTTTCAAGGATACTGGTAGCCATGAGAACACGGCCGCCTGATCGACAATGGCAATAAATGATCTTGTCCATAGGCAAGAGATTACCCATCTTTTTTGCAAATTGTTTGCTTTCAGAGTCTGTTCGTAATTGACTCAGTGGTATAAGGCTGGCCGATTCCAAATGGCCGGCATCCCACTCCATTTGCTCCCGCACATCGATCAGCATGGCCGTTTTAGTCGACAACATCGCCTTGACCATGTCCAGGGAATCCACCGTGTGCCGCGATGTCGTTTTTCGATCGGACTTGATAAATCGCTGTATATACGAGTTTTTCAGATAACTTGGTTCGCCGTGCGGTTTGAATCCGGACTGAACGATTTCCCTGGTAAACGTATCTTGCCCGGCCCGTACATGATCGAGCACCCAGGGGGGACTCACACCTTCAATACGACGAAATTCAACCAATACAACTTGACCGCCTGATCGCAACGCGCGATGGATAGATCGCATGGTTTTGTACGGAAACTCGAAGTGATGATAGGTATCACATATGAACGCCAGATCGATTGAGTTGTCAGGCAAATTCACAGAGGACGGAGAGCAGATTACACCCGTTACATTCTGGAGTCCCAGCTTGTTACAGGTTGATTCGATGTGATCTATAAAACTCTTGGCAATATCCACTGCGTAGACTCGCCCTTGTGATCCTACTGACAAAGCGATCTGTCGGGTGAACAGTCCGGTTCCTGCCCCGATATCGGCAACGACCATTCCTTGATCCAGCTCACACGCAGACAGGATCTTTTGCTGATTATCGAAAACCTCACGTCCCTTTTGTTCAAATTTACCTATAAATTCTTTCACATTTGGATTTCGAAAAGACTTATTGATATCAGGCAGAACACTTTTCTCTTGTGCCAGACACGGGAACGCAGCTACCCAAATGATTAGAGGGACAATGGCGTTGTAGATATCGCGTGGCATGTTTGCCCTCCTGAATGAATACGGCACAAGGCAGTTCGAGATAAAATTGTAATCCTTACCAACGTTATGACTTCACCTGAGAATACTTGCTGAAGTTTATCTTTCAACCATCTATTTCCAATAAATCTCCGACCTGATCGAGACTGACCTACTTTGGAAAAACAAACCAATCGTTACTTTGGTGCGGGTAAGCGATATGCTGTTGGAGTTCAAATCGAAGGAGCCATTTCGCTCACAGGAGAAATCAGGAACCATGCCAGCAACACGGATCCCCTGGAATAGACGACCTGCCCGCATGGCTTTACTGGTTGCCTACATTCTGGCCTTTCCAACCGGTCACCTGATACTTGGACAAACGAATGATCGGCTCACGCTTAACACAAAAGCCGAAGGTTATCGTGGTATTTGGTACATGAACCAGCCGTCTAATGATGAGTACGTGTACAAGTACAGTGGTGGATTAGGAACTTACTGCGCAAAACACAAACCGTTTGCTGTCTATTGTGAGCAGGTCTCCAAAACGTTTTTCTGTTTCGGTGGGACGACAAAAGACAATAACCGCCGTCTGCTGCACATGGTTTCGTACTTTGATCATGACACGAAGACCGTACCGCGTCCCACAATTCTGCTCGACAAAAATACGAGTGACGCCCATGACAACCCCGTGATTTCCGTTGACAGCAAGGGGTATATCTGGATTTTCTCGACATCGCACGGAACCTCACGGCCTTCATACATCCATCGCAGTGTCAAACCATACGACGTAAGTGAGTTCAAAATAGTTCCGGCTACACGATTGGACGGTGGCCAGCGTCAGCCGATCACCAACTTTTCATATATGCAGATGTGGCACAAACCTGATCGTGGGTTCCTCGCATTCTTTACACGATACGGCTATCCCGCAAAACGGACTCTTTGTTTCATGAGCAGTTCTGACGGTTTGAATTGGAGTCGTTGGCAACGACTGGCGGCGATCGATGACGGACATTACCAAGTCAGTGGTATTGGCAGCAGGAAAGCGGGTTCGATGTTCAACTACCACCCGGAAGAAAAGGGACTCAACTGGCGAACAAACCTGTACTACATCGAAACCACGGACAACGGTGCGACATGGCAAACGGTTGACGGGCACAAGTTGTCACTTCCACTGACGGACAGTCGAAACGATGGACTCGTTATCGATTATGAAGCCGCAGGTCTGAAAGTCTATCTCAAAGACCTTCGATTTGACGAAAACGATCTTCCAGTGTTGTTGTACATCACGAGCAAGGGATACCAGTCAGGCCCCCAGAACGATCCTCGTACCTGGATGATCACGCGATGGGATGGCGATCGCTGGATTTCGTCGGCGGTGACAACCTCAGACAACAACTACGACATGGGCGAACTGTGGATGTTGGGAGCAACGGACTGGCGAATCATTGGTCCAACGGAAAAAGGACCACAGCCTTTCAACCCAGGTGGAGAAGTAGCTATGTGGAAAAGCCGTGATCAGGGTATGACATGGACCAAGAAACGGCAGATGACCTGGAACAGCTCCATGAACCACACCTACGTGCGCCGTGTCCTGAATGCGAACCCGGACTTCATTGCCCTTTGGGCCGATGGTCACGGCAGGAAACCTTCTGAATCACGTCTCCATTTCTGTGACAGCCAAGGGAACGTATTTCAACTTCCATTTATGATGCAATCAGATCATCAGTCACCGATAAACGTTAACTGAACTCGTTTCAGACACTTGACAATACCTGACTGAAATTGAGTAAACCCTCCTCCCTACATCCATGTAATTTTGTGTCGAGACCGCGATGTCTATAGGCGTTATGCTGTTGTGGAAAGGATCTCTTTCTGAGAATAAATCCGTGGCTCTGATCCGAAAGGACTACGCATAATGGCTGCCGACTTAACCAGGTTAAGCGATTCGACGGCAGCGCGTCTTAGTAAACACAAAGGCCGACTTAACCTGAGTGGCGTGACGAGATTGTCTGATGCGGCAGCCGAAAGTCTTAGTAAACACAAGGGATTTCTCTCACTTGATAGCTTGACAACCTTGTCTGATACAGCAGCTGAAAGTCTGCGCAGGCATGAAGGGTTTCTCGACTTCGATGGTTTGATCACGCTTTCTGATGCGGCAGCAGAAAGTCTCGGAAAAAATGAAGGAGATATCTCGTTCAACGGCTTGACCACACTGTCTGATGCGGCAGCAAAGAGTCTC
>CAXEIY010000084.1:0-33252 GCA_963996245.1 uncultured Planctomycetia bacterium
GTACCCACGATCAAACTGCATACCTTCAACCCACTCCACTTCGGTTTTGAGACTTTTTCCCTCTTCAACCGTAATAACACCATCTTTGCCAACCTTATCCATGGCTTCGGCCAACATCTGGCCAATCTCCTGGTTGCCATTAGACGCTACCGTTCCGACCTGAGCCGTCTCCTTCTTTGATTTCACCGGTATGGCGGTTTGCTTTAACCCGGAAATAATCTGATCTACGGCCTTTTCAATACCACGCTTAAGATACATGGCGTTGACACCCGCTACGACCGCTTTTAGTCCTTCATCGAATATCGCTTCCGCAAGTACCGTAGCACTGGTAGTTCCGTCTCCAGCAACATCCGATGTCTTGCTGGCAACTTCACGAACCATCCTCGCGCCCATGTTTTCATAGGTGTCTTCCAGATCAATCTCTTTGGCGACGCTCACTCCGTCTTTGGTCACTGTCGGTGAACCAAAACTCTTTTGCAGAATGACATTACGACCTTTAGGACCGAGCGTAACGCGTACGGTTCGTGCCAGCTTATGTACACCTCTTCGCAGGTTATCACGCGCTTCCTGTTCGAAAGCAATCATCTTGGCCATAGCCGTATATCCTCCTGTCAATCAGTGGTCATCACAGACTAAGCATGCTTCGTCGTCCTGTCCTGCCAACAGGCAGGCTTCTGCTGACTCCGCCCGGTACAACGGGGTTCCTCCTTATGCCATATCAGCAAAGGAACTCAGCATCGGGACCGCTTTTGCTTAATTTTCCAAAACCGCAAGTATATCGTCTTCCCGCATCAACAACAGTTCCTTACCGTCGAGTTTAAACTCGTCACCCGCGTAAGAACTGAAAAGTACCCGGTCACCAACACTGACCTGCAGTGCTATCCGACTGCCATCGGGTGCTAATCGACCATCACCTATTGAACATACCGAACCACGTTGTGGCTTATCTTTCGCCGCTTCCGGTAGAACAATCCCTCCAGCTGTTGTTTCCTCAGCAGACTCTCGTTCTACAACAACGCGATCACCCAACGGAGCGATCTTTACGGAAGACGCGTTGGAACCCGCTTTCTTCTTTGCCATGGGCTTCCCTCAGTGAATCCTGCCATCCATCAAAATATATTTCCACTGCCTTTCAGTCATACTGTTTAAAGTCATCATGAAAAAGACAGTCCAGTAAACATTCCCTGATAATGGCAAACGGCGCGCCTAAACGCGCATCAAA
Organism: uncultured Planctomycetia bacterium; assembly: GCA_963996245.1. GTDB lineage: Bacteria > Planctomycetota > Planctomycetia > CAXEIY01 > CAXEIY01 > CAXEIY01. The sequence goes on from CAXEIY010000084.1 coordinate 1,223, forward strand.
AAAAAGGAACCGTAACTGCTTGTCAACACAATAGATGTGTCACAACCACAAAATTTCATCCTGACGTCCAGACTGTCAACTTTGTTCAAGAAACAGCACAACCGGGAGAAGTTGCTGCCATTCTGACAGCCGCTGGTTCTCTGAGGCAGGAAAATCACCCGCGTCTGAACTCAGCCGGAAAACACTTACTTTGATACATCACTCAAGGTTCCTGTCACCAGTCCAGAGTGACATTATTGACACTTCACGGCAATCGCTGCAGATACCCTTTGGGATGCATCGTAAATAAAAATCGCTCCCGACTGGAATCGATCTTGAACGTTTTGTTTTTTTCCAAGAAGTCCTCTACCGCCTCCATCGGACCTGGCCCTGTATTGGGACGCACCGGATGCCCGTTTATATCCGTATCCTGCACAATCATATAGCTACCGGTCGAAACCAGTTCCGCGTACAGTTCGAGCTCTTTAGACACATGTTTTTTAGAATGATCAGAATCCAGAATAACCAGAACTCGGCCTCCCTTAACTCGTTTTTTAACTTCTTCAACAATTTCCGGGGCCGTTGAACTACCAATCAAGAAATCGACATGTTTCTGCGTAATCGACAGCTTACGTGCTGCTTCAGAGTCATCATTTACATCGATAGTGATAACCCTGCCCCCCGGGTTTACTTCACGCAGAAATGATGCCCACATGGCAGCACTACCCCCATGAAGAGTACCGGTTTCAACGATAAAATCCGGCTTTACCTCCGTTATAATCTCTTGAGTGATCCATACATCATTCGGATTCTGCCAGGCCGGTACTCCAAACCAGGTATTGCGTACCACACCTCGAGGATTGGCATCAAAAAGTTGATGAAATCGTTGGATAATATCCTGCTGAGTTATTGGGTTATCTAATTTATTACGAATCAAATACTGATATAAATTGAGCGTAACCAGCACCGCAATAACGGCAAAAACCGACATCCGACCGGCCACACCCTGCAATCCCCCTTTTGCACGTTCATCCTCAGCCATGATCTTCACCTAAGAAAGTACTTCGAGCATCCGCATACTAACAATCCTTCTCCTGTTTATAGTACCAGATTTTTCATTTCACATTTCGATACCCACTCCAAACCGAACTACCAAGCCATCAGTGCAATCTCTTGCTAAACTCGTTACCATCGTTCGTGGAAAATTACCTGCCATTTGTTGTTTGCTAGAGTCGGGATTCTGATTTTGGATATATCGTTGATGATCACCTGCCTGGCTGATGTTCTTCGCCCAAATGTTGGTAAAGCTACCGTGGCCCTGCTAGAGCATTTCGGCGCCACGGTTCATTTCCCGGAACAACAGACTTGCTGTGGTCAGCCGTTTTTCAACAGCGGGGTGGAAAAACAAACACAACAGCTGGCCAAACACACCATCGAAGTATTTGCTGATGGCCGCCCTGTCGTCACTCCCTCTGGTTCGTGTGCCGCCATGATTCGTGCTGAATATCCCCACGTGTTTTCCAGTTCTTCGCCCTGGCATACCCGTGCCACGGAATTGGCCGGACGAACTTTTGAACTGGCCGAATTTCTCGTCCACCAGCTTGGTGTAACAACAGTCGACGCACAATACGACGGCACCATCACTTACCATCCCGCCTGTCATCTTCGTGCACTGCAAGCAGACAACGCTGTGGAACAGTTACTGGATCAAATCAAAGGAACCCATTGTATCCCTCTTCGAAAATCGGATCAGTGTTGTGGTTTCGGTGGTTCCTTCTCTGTTCGATATCCAGAAATTTCTGGTGCCATGGTCAATGACAAAGTGTCCTGTATCGAAGAAACACAGGCAGATACCGTCATTTCCACCGACACGGGCTGTTTAATGAACATTGAAGGTTGCCTGCACCGAAATAATAGTAAAACCCAAACCATGCATTTTGCTGAGTTACTCGCCACCGGGCTCAACCTTATCTGAAACATCTTTATTTTTAGATCTTCCATTCAATCCATGACAACGGACTACAAAAAACAACCGCACCATGAGTTCTTGTCTGCCAGTCAAGAAGCACTCGGCAAAGCCTCTTTGCAAATCGCCCTGTCTCGATTGACAGATACCCTTGCCGCTGGGAATCGCTCCGCCTTCAGCGCATTACCTGACTCAGACCTGCTTCGGGAAAAAGCGCGCAGCATCAAAGATCACACGCTGGCGTCTCTGGATACCTACCTGGAACAACTGTCCGACTCGGTCATATCAAAAGGAGGTCAGGTACACTGGGCAGAGGATGCTCAAGACGTTCGTAACATCATTCTGGACATCGCCCAAAAGAAACAGGTCCAGCGTATCGTCAAATCGAAATCGATGACCACAGAAGAAATCCATCTCAACGACGCCCTGGAACATGCCAAACTTGAAGTCATTGAAACCGATTTCGGTGAATATATCCTTCAATTGGCAAAAGAGCGTCCTTCGCATCTCGTTGCACCAGCCGTACATAAAACACGGGAAGAGATCGCAGACCTCTTGGAATCCGAACTTCAGATACCCGTCACTCCAGAACCTGAAGCCATGGCAAAACTGGCTAGAGCTCAACTACGACAACAGTTTCAAAAGGCGGATATGGGAATTACCGGGGTTAATTTTGCAGTGGCCGAAACCGGAACAATCGTTCTTGTCAGTAATGAGGGAAATGCACGACTGACTGCCACTATTCCCCGTATCCATGTGGCGGTAATGGGAATTGAAAAAGTCATTCCTGCCCTGAAAGACCTCCCGGTATTTATCAAACTCCTTGCCCGAGCTGCAACTGGACAGAAGATCTCCGTATACACATCTCTTGTAACGGGCCCCAGGCGTACTGAGGAGCATGTCGGTCCGCAAGAGTTTCATCTTGTCATTATGGACAACGGTCGTACCGACATTCTGGGTAGTCCCATGAGAGAAAGTCTCTTCTGCATACGCTGCGGCGCGTGTCTGAATGCCTGTCCGATCTATCGGAATGTTGGTGGGCATGCCTACGGAGGTACTTATTCAGGACCGATTGGTGCCGTTTTAACACCTCTTTACGATAACCTCGAAGACCACCATCACCTTCCTCATGCCTCTTCCTTGTGCGGATCCTGTCAAGCAGCATGCCCGGTCAAAATCGCCATACCCGAGCTCTTGGTTCGTCTGCGTGCCTCGCTGAACCGGCAGAAATTGACTCCCTTTGTAGAACGACTCATCTACCAGACATGGGCACACACCATGGTTCGTCCTGGCCTCTACCGATTGGCCAGTTCATTCGCCGGCTGGCTGATGAGATTAGGGGCTTCCGGAAACTGGTTAACCAAGATGCCCGGTCCCATCAAAGGATGGACACAGACTCGCGATTTCCGTACCCCACCAAAACAGTCTTTCCGGAACTGGTGGAAAAAACAAAAGAACATACCTTTTTGACAAACGGTCACTTTCTTAAAAAAGAGACACGGAACTGAGGTACCTTCCCTTCTCTGTGATAATTTACTGACATTGAACCTGACAAGGTGATTATGGATTCTTTTACACACGACTCTTCCGATACTAAAAATGCATTCCTCCATCGCGTGCGACAGGCGACTGTCAAAGGTCGGTCGTTTCGAGTTACTACACCCGATTCCTTTCCTGATCAATTAGCATACGTCGGTGCCTCTCCATCACCATTACACTGCATCAAACGCGAGCTTGAATTGGTTGGCGCTCAGGTGTATTGCCTTTCAGGTAAAACCGAAGTTCAGGATTGTATGAATCAGGTGCTGGAAAAAAGAGCTCCTCAGTCGGTGCTTTCCTGGACTCATCCTGTACTCGAGAAATATGAAATCCGCAGCCTGCTCCATGAACAGCATGTCACCCTTTGTTCCCCTGACGATCAAAACACCGATCGTCGATTCAATGCGGAAATGGGGATATCCAGCGTGGATTGGGCTATTGCAGAAACCGGCTCTCTCATCGTATGCTCCAAACCGGAACAACCTACGGATGTCAGCCTGTTGCCACCCGTTCATCTCGCGCTGGTTGAAGAAACCCAGATTCTACCTGATATATTTGATCTTTTTACTCTGCTAGAATCTCAGGAACTACCCTCCAATCTCGGGTTCATAACCGGCCCAAGCAAAACGGGGGACATCGAGCTGAAGCTCACAACAGGAGTTCATGGCCCAAAAGAACTGCTTGTTTTCTTGATTGAATCGTCTCCCTCTTCTCCCTGAATATTGTGGGTAATATGACCACGCTGGAAAACTCTCCAGGCTCCCACCATCCTTTACCTGGGACAAACGCCGAATTAATCAACCCTGACATCGTGCGCGGTCGTTTTCGATCCGTACTTTTCGATTTCGATGGTACGCTGTCCCTTATTCGCCAGGGTTGGCCCGACGTTATGATTCCGATGATGGTGGATGTACTAAAACAGACTCACACGTCGGAAACGGATGAACAGCTCCACGAAACAGTGGAACACTATGTCATGCGACTCAATGGACGACAAACTATCTATCAGATGATGCAGCTGGTTGAGGAAGTAAGAAAACGGGGTGGCCACCCAGAATCTGCCTTAACCTACAAAACACGCTACCACGAACTCCTGGCCATCCCTGTGCAACAACGACTGGATGCAATACAACACGGCCAACTTACGCCTGAATCCTTAACTGTACCCGGATCACATTCATTACTGGAAAACTTGCAAAAACTTGGCCTTCATCTTTATCTGGCTAGTGGCACGGACTTGACCTATGTGAAACAGGAACTGACATGGCTAAAACTGGATCACTATTTCGGGCAACACATCTATGGGGCACTCGACGATTACAAGAACTTCTCCAAGGCCATGATCATCCAGCAAATTCTCAACGAGAATGATCTTCAGGGAGAGGAGTTACTGGGTTTTGGTGATGGCTTTGTAGAAATTGAAGAAGTCAAACGAGTAGGCGGGGTCAGTATCGGCGTCGCCAGCAATGAGGCTACTGGCCATGGCATCAACCTCTGGAAACGCGAACGACTAATCGAAGCTGGTGCCGACTTGATAATCCCGGAGTACCGTGAACAAAGTGCTCTGATCAAATGGCTTTTTCAAACGTAACCAAGAGGGCTCCTAACGTGGCTTTTCCCCGCTTTGACCGAAAACATCTGAAAATTCTGCCGCTCTCTCAGCGGGAACATGACATGGATCTTTCTTACCTGCTTGAGCTGGATGCTGCTATTCCGGACTTTGAGCATCCGGCTCTGCCCGCCCTGGCAGAACAGATAGTTGCTGCTCGCCGGAACAACCGATCGGTCATACTGGTCATGGGGGCCCACCTTATTAAACAAGGACTTTCACATTTTGTCATTGACCTGCTTGAAAGAGATTTTATCTCACATGTTGCCATGAACGGGGCGGGCCCGATTCACGACTGGGAACTGGCCTTAATTGGTGCCAGCACGGAACGCGTAGCTAAATATATCCAGAAAGGTCAGTTTGGCTTATGGGAAGAAACTGCACAAATCAATGATGTTCTTCAGAGGGCCGTCTCACAAGATCTTGGATTTGGTGAAGCTGTTGGGAAAACCATTCTTGATGGTGATTTTCCTCACAAGGACTGTAGTATTCTCGCCGCGTGTGTTCGCCTGAATGTTCCTGTTACTGTCCATGTCGGTATTGGATACGACATCATCCATGAACATCCTAATTGTGACGGGGCCTCCGTAGGCGAAACGAGCTATCGTGATTTTCTGGTTTTTGCCAAATCGGTAGAAAACCTTGAAGGGGGCGTACTACTGAATTTTGGAAGTGCGGTCATGGGACCCGAAGTTTATCTCAAAGCCCTTTCGATGGCACGCAATGTTGCACATCAGAAAGGCCTTTCGATTTCCCAATTTCACACCGCTGTCTTTGACCTGGTACATCTCACTGACAATCTCGCGCACGAACCTCCCAAGTCTCAACCCGAATATTATTATCGGCCCTTCAAGACCATTCTCGTCCGCACTGTTGCAGATGGAGGTGAAAGCCATTATGTCCAGGGAGACCATCGACTTACCCTTCCAGCGATGCATAAAAAACTCCTTTCCCAGCACAATCGAAATGATTAATCCCTGAAAACCTTTTTTTCGGCTCTGATAATCGCGGCATCTACACCGCAGTAACCCGGGAACACGACATGATTGACAGGATTCGGTTGCAAAAAGTCTTCGACGACTTGCCTCACAAAACCCTTGCCGTCGTGGGCGACCTGTTCCTCGATCAATATCTACAACTCGATTCAACACTTACTGAAACGTCTATCGAAACCGGGCTGTCTGCCTATCAGGTAACGGCCATAAACCTTTGCCCCGGCGCAGCGGGAACGGTGCTGAACAACCTTTCCACCCTGACCGTCGGGCACCTCAAAGTCGTGTCTATCATTGGAGAAGATGGTGCTGGATTTGAACTAAAGCGACTGCTCCATCAGCATAGTATTGATCTCTCTCAATTAATCATCAGTTCTGATCGCTGGACACCCACGTACACCAAACCCATGCTCCAGGTCCCGGATCAAACCTCCCAAGAACTCAATCGTATCGACACCAAGAACCGGATCAGAACTCCGGCATATCTCGAAGAAAAAATATGCGACCATCTTGATTTCATCTTTCCGCATATCGACGGAATTATCGTTTCCGATCAGATACCGGAACCTGACTGTGGGATACTTACTTCCCGAGTGCGCAGTCGTCTCTGCAAGCTTGCTACCCAATACCCCAATGTCATCTGTCTTGTAGACAGTCGATCGTATATTGATTGTTACCGAAATGTCTGGCTCAAACCAAACCTGGAAGAATGTATTCGAGGAGTGAAGTCTTTGTCACCGCTCGAGGAATACGAAACTCCGGAAGAGTATGCTCTAGCATTGGCAAAACTCAGTGGCACCCGGCTTTTTTGTACGCTGGGTGAAGAAGGAATGATTTACTGTGAAGGGATTCACACCACTCGACTGCCTGGTTATTCAGACGACAGACCGGTCGATATTGTTGGAGCTGGTGATTCCGCCAGTGCAGGTATCTTATGTGGGCTCTGCTGTGGATTATCGGCTCAGGAAGCCGGGACACTGGGCAATCTGGTTGCTTCCATCACCGTACGACAAATCGGAACAACCGGTACGGCAACACCTCTTGAAGTCATAGAGCAATGGAAACATTGCCATGCGGGGTGATCCGTAGCCCTTCTTTTTATCCGGTCGTAGCACCCTCTGAAGCAGACGATGCAAGGCGGGCATACTTGGCCAGAACACCCGTTGTATAGCGTGGGGTCGGTGCCTGCCACTGCCCAAGTCGTTGTTGAAGCTCTTCATCCGAAAGCATTACATCAAGTGTGCGTGCCTCTACATCAATGGCAATCTCATCTCCATCCTGAAGGGCAGCCAGAGGGCCACCCACTGCGGCTTCCGGTGCTACATGGCCAATCATCATGCCGCGCGTCGCACCAGAAAACCTACCGTCGGTCAGTAAAGCGACCGACTCTCCCAGTCCTTCTCCTACGAGCGCCCCGGTCACTGCAAGCATTTCACGCATTCCAGGCCCTCCTTTGGGACCTTCATATCGGATGATCACAACATCTCCCGGGTTGATCTGCCTCTCTTTAATCGAAGCAAAAGCCTCATCTTCGCTGTCAAAAACACGAGCCGGACCTCGATGTGTGGTTTGTTTGCTTCCAGCAACCTTAATCACGCATCCCTCGGGAGCAAGATTCCCCTTCAAAATAACAAGTCCACCACTCGTTTTAAAAGGTTCCGTGATGGTTGAAACCACTTTCTGATCCTGGGTCTCCTGCGCCGTCTGAGCCAATTCGGCAATGGTGTTTCCATGAACAGTCACACAGTTCTCATGCAGCTTGCCCCCTTCCAGTAATCGTTGGGCAACCAACGCAACGCCACCCGCTCTGTGTAAGTCAGTGGCCACATAACGCCCACCGGGTTTCATATCGGCGATCATCGGTGTGCGAGCACTGATCTCGTTAAAATCATCAATGTTCAATTCCACTCCCGCTTCTCGTGCTATGGCAAGCATATGCAGCACACCATTGGTAGAGCCGCCCGTTGCCGCCACAGATGCGATGGCATTTTCAATCGATTCTCGTGTAATAATATCACGGGGTCGGATATTCTGTTTCCATAGGCTCATCACCAGTTTTCCTGCTTCGAATGCGGCATCTCCCTTATCTTCATCGAGGGCCGGAATACTGGCATTACCCATCGGTGAAATGCCCAGCATCGCTGTTGCGGTCGCCATGGTATTCGCAGTGAATTGCCCTCCACAGGCTCCCGCACCCGGGCAGGCTCTCCCCTCAAGATCACGCAACTGTGCATCTGTCATCGTTCCCGCAGCATGACTACCCACCGCCTCAAAAACATCCTGAATGGTCACGTCACATCCTTCAAACTGACCGGGATGAATCGAACCGCCGTATACCATCAATCCTGGACGGTTCAGACGCGCCAAGGCCATCACTGTCCCTGGAATAGTTTTGTCACATCCGGCCAACGCCACGACTGCATCGAAGGAATGACCATGCACCACCAACTCTATCGAATCTGCAATCAACTCTCGACTGACCAGGGAGGCCTTCATTCCTTCAGTCCCCATACTGATCCCATCAGAGACGGCAATCGTATTGAATTCAAGTGGCGTTCCTCCTGCGGCCCGAATCCCGTCCTTGATCCTGACAGCCAGTTCCCGAAAATGGTGATTACAGGGACCTACCTCTGTCCATGTACTCGCCACGGCAACCAGTGGTTTTTCAAGATCTTCATCGGTCAATCCAATCGCCTTTAGCATGGCGCGCGCGGGAGCACGATCCGGAAACTGGGTTATGGCGTTGCTGAATCGTTCGGATTGTGTCGTCATCTTCTCTCCAGACCATCTGGCAAACTGCCGATGGGTTTTATGTTGAATACTTTTATACCATTGGAATGAATTTGTTCCCGCCTTACCTCATATCGGAATCATTACAAGATTTCCAAAAAGGGCCTCTTAAAGCCAGAATACTTGACTGGCAAACCTGAGTTGAGGATACTCACTTTAGCGTTTGAGCCAATCCCTAAATCGGCCAATCTCTAAATCGTATGATTCAATTCTGTAGGAACCTAATCTCTGACCCAAGGAGAACATGATGAAGAAGTTCCTCGGCTGGTTATCGGCAGCCACTTTCGTGGTTGCCCTTATCTTAATACCTGCTTCCAGCAGCCTGGCACGTGAGAAGTCAGAAAAAGGAGAAAAAAAATTGAAAGTAGGAGACGCGTTTCCTGATGTTGAAGTGCAGGTGACCGACGTAAAAAAAATACTGGGTAAGGAAAAGAAAGCTATCAAGATCAGTGATTTGAAAGGCAAACACGTGGTGGTCTGGTTCTTTCCCAAAGCTATGACAGGTGGCTGAACGATCGAAGCTAACGGCTTCCGTGAGAAGCAGAAAGATTTTGCTCAACTGAATACGGTTGTTGTCGGTGCCAGTACCGATGTACTCGATGACCAGAATAAGTTTACTGCCAAGGAAACACTGAATTTCCCGCTGCTCGCAGATACGACCCAAGAACTGACCAAAGCCTGCGGAATACTGAGACCCAATGGCTTTGCCAATCGGGTGACTTTCGTGGTAGATCCCAAGGGTAAAATTGCTAAAATCTACGACAAAGTGGATGTCAAAAAGCACCCCGGGGAAGTCTATGCTTTTATCAAGAAAAGCCTGGATGACAAAAAGTAGGCTCCTTTCTTGATTACAGGAACTTCAGGGTCGATCAATGTAATTTTGATCGGCCCTTTTTGATGGATAACAGACCTGTAACACGCAGGATTCAAAGCATCCGGCTTGGTGCACAAGTTGGCTGTCCATTCAGGATTCCTTCCTGTGAAACTTCACCGTGTCACGACATCACGGGTGACGGCATGGTTCCTTTGCAGCTTGCTTTCACCCTGTCCGGAGTCTGTCGCGAGGGAATCGATGGACATTGGTTCCCGGCGAGAGATTTTTATTGATGAACACCTCATCAACTACGTGACCGGTCCCCGGCCATTGAACTGCACTATCCCCAACCAGCCGGAGTTGCCCTGAAACTGGGCAAGACATGGGAAGGTGGATTCAGTCTTTACGGGTCTGTCCTCAAGGACGGAAATAAGTATCGAATGTACTACCGGGGCCTTCCGCATCCAGAGCATCGTGGGTATTACAACAACGTGCGCTACACGGAGATCCAAGACAGAGTGCCTTGGACGAGACCAGACAACGGCAAGTACGAGCTCAATGATAAATTAGCCAACAATGTGATTCTCAAGAAGGAACCGGACAGCAAATACGTCCAAAGAAAAGTGGAGGAATGAGTGTGCTACAATTTCTAGCCCTTTATCGACAATAATCCCGCTACTCCACACTCGCATCGTTACAAAGCCGTTGGCGGTACCGGCCCGGGTTTGTCTCGGTCAATACTCCGTACGCTGGAGGCGGAATGATCGCGAAACCACTTCGCTTCACTGCCAATCGATTGGAGATAAACTACTCGACGTCGGCTCCTGGTTTTATGAGAGTCGAAATCCAGGATGCAAACGGCAAACCGTTTCCAGGCTTTTCCCTGTCGGAATGCAGGGAGATCGTTAGTGATAAGATCGGACATGTGGTGTCGTGGACGCATGGCAGCGAGGTGAGCAAGTTGGGAGGCAAGCCTGTCCGGCTGAATTTCGCGATGAAGGATACAGACCTCCCCTTCGATTCCACGGAACCACTCCCTCCCGTCCGCTTCCGAAACCGAAAAGCGTTATGGGAGCTGCTGGTCCTCACCTGTCAGCAGAGTAACTTCGCTCGCATCATTCCAAACACGTCTAGGGTCATCCCGAAGGGGATGCCTCCTCCAGGATTGTCACAGCCTGATAACCACCTTGTTTTTTGAAATACACAATCAACCAAAGATAAACCACCAGCATTCCGATCGGAAGTATCGTTGCGGTCCGCAACACACTTTTCTTTTCGCCTTCCTGTACTTCTTCCACGATGCCTTTCTGCTCTGTAGATACTCCTTCGAGTGCTGCCTTTACCTTCTCATAGGAGACAACGCCCAGGAACTTATCGGGAGACGGTTCCAGTACCTCCTCTGCGATCACAGAGTACTCAGCCTCAAGCGTTTGCTGAATGCCCCGATCCTGAACAAACCCCAGCCAGGGTGCTCCCAGAATTCCGACAGCCAGCATCCCACAGCCACTGACCATATTGAGTGTCAAAGCTCCTCCTTGGGGAAAGCGTTCGGAAACCACTCCAAGCATGGCAGGCCAGAAAAAAGTCTTGCCTAATCCGTAAATTGTCGCTGCACCAAAAATCATCCCCATTCCACTCACACTCCCGAGTGAATAAAGGCCCAGCACCGCAACCCCGCTGCTGAGTGCTAGAAGGCTCAGAGGGGCCAGCTGGTGAACAATCGGTCCGGCAAAAAAGCGAAGCATCATCATGATAAAAGAGGTGTAAACCAGGACCCATCCGGCATCCATCCCAAATTCCTGAAAACTACCGCTCATAAGAGGGGTGATCCAGCTGTCAGTACCCAGTTCGGTGGTTGCCAGCGGCATCATGACTAAAACAAACACCAGAAACATCCAGCTGCCCAAGGCCCGAACATAGATCGCATAAGGCACCACCATTACCAGAAACAGCACCACCGATACTGGCACAGACAAGTGGAGCGCTCGGCTCAGCTCAACAACTATCAGCGCAACCACAACCACCCAGCTCATGATACCGGGTTCCTGAAGCATTTTCTTGTAAGACACTCCCGCCTGGACACGTTCCTGAATCGGAAATTTCTGTCCCAGAAGCACCACAGAATAAGCGATGATCGGGACAAAACAACACAGCACCTGAGTTTGCCAGGTCACCGAATCCGGAATCGTCATGAAAAGCATCCCGGCAATCACCAGCCCGCCAGGCCAACCCGCATGTAGAATCGCCAGCCACTTCGTTTTCTCTTTTGGATAAAGGGTCGCTACCACCGGATTAATGACGGCCTCAACCGTTCCGTTACCCAGAGCCCCCAGAATGGACCCCCAGTAAAGCGACGTATAACCATCGGCCTGGTATAGAAGCACGGCCTGGAGCACATGGCAGATGACAGCAAAAACCATCGCTGTCCCATAGCCGACAAAATCGACAACCAGGCTGAAAAGGATAATGCTAATTGCCATGGGCCATAGGCCTGCACCAAATATTTCTCCCTTTTCCGTCTCGGAAAGGTCAAATTCAACCTGCCAGGTGTCCATCATCTGAGCACGCACCTGGAAACCAAATGCGGTCGCAATCAGCGCAATGAAACATCCGATGAAAAGTCGATGCTCCCGGAACCATGCCATGTGCTCGAGCCTCCTGTTGCAAAGCGTTACCAGTCCTGTGAGGGATTCGCCACTACGTTTTTCGGACTTTCCACCGGAAACCGTATCAAAAAGAACGCTTCCTTGAAACATTTACCTCACCGAATGCCGAGAATTATAATATTTGGAACACCTCTTTTCCGACCTCCGGGAACGCTATCCGCCCCATCCCTGGACAATCTGAATTATTCCTGTTGTGTATTTGGATTGCAGAACCGTACACTTTCCCGATTGCGAAAAATGCATTAACTTGACAAGATCAAAGGATGTAACCAAACAACCCGTGTCTCTTGGACCTCGTTTCTGACGAATACCCTTACCGTGTAGACTTGCCTGTTCCGGTCACACGGATTAAGGTATTCAGAATGAAAAACGTGTTCAGCTGAAAGGACTTCGATGGCTTCCAATCCTTCCAAACCTCCATCGAATACCCCAGCGCCTGAGAACCAGCGCGGCCCTTCGTCGCCTGAGAACCAGCGCGGCCCCTCGTCATTTTTTGGAAACAACCAGTGGCCTCTTTTCATTGCCGTCTTTCTAGGCGTTGTCATGCTCATGATGATGAACGGGGATCGCTTCTCGTTAAACAGTAATGAGATCGACTACACCACGTTTATCGACGACGTGAAGAACCGTAAAATAGATGAGGTCGAATGGAAAGGCGACTCACTCGAAGGGAAATACAAGGAAGATAGTGGCAGCGGCCAAGAGAAAAACTTCCGGGTCGTAGTTCCACAGCCGGCTCTTCAGAACGGTCTGACTGCGCAGCTGCTTCTGGATCACAATGTAAAGCAAAAGGCCGAAAGTACCAATCCGACACTCCTGCAAAGCCTGGTCTATTTTCTACCCTTCCTCCTCATTTTTGTAATCTTCTTTTTCATATGGAGACGGACACGGGAAACTATGAACGGTGTGGGGTTTTTAGGTGGTTTTGCAAAAAGCCCTGCAAAGCGGTACAACGACTCAGCAACCAGTGTGACCTTTGATGATGTCGCTGGGCTTGAAAATGCCAAATCGGAACTCCAGGAAGTAGTTGCTTTCCTGAAAAATCCTGAAAAATTCGAGCGATTGGGAGGTCAGATCCCTAAAGGGGTACTGCTCATGGGGCCACCGGGCACGGGTAAGACACTGCTTGCCAGAAGTGTAGCGGGAGAGGCAGGCGTCCCCTTTTATTCAATCGGAGGATCAGAATTTATTCAAATGTTCGTCGGCGTAGGGGCAAGCCGGGTTCGCGACATGTTTAAAACAGCCCTGGAAGATTCTCCGTGCATCCTTTTTGTTGACGAAATTGATGCCGTAGGGCGGGTACGTGGTGCGGGACTCGGTGGAGGTCATGACGAACGCGAACAAACCCTGAATCAGATCCTCAGCGAAATGGATGGCTTTCAACCCAATGAAAAAGTCATCGTCCTTGCTGCAACCAACCGTCCCGATGTGCTTGATCCTGCTCTGTTGCGGCCAGGTCGCTTCGACCGACATATCACCGTTGATCGTCCTAGCCGTGAAGGACGACAAGAGATCTTCAAGGTACACTCCAGACATGTTCCCCTGTCGGATAATGTCGACCTTAAAAATCTGGCAGCAGGTACCGTAGGACTGACCGGTGCCGATATTCGTAATGTGGTTAATGAGGCAGCGCTTCTGGCAACCAGAATGGACAAAGACAAAGTTGAAATGTCCGACTTTGAACAGGCACTGGACCGTGTTCTCATGGGGGCTAAACGCGAAGAAGTGATCAGCGACAAAGAAAAAGAAATTACGGCCTACCATGAGGCGGGACATGCTCTTGCTGCCTGGCATTTGCCGGAAGCGGACCCCCTTCATAAAGTTACCATCATTCCACGAGGCCGTTCATTGGGCGTTACTCAGCTGCTTCCCCTCGAAGATCGCCACAATATCGGTGAAAATCAGCTTCACGCTCGACTAACTTTCGCTCTGGGTGGGCGCGCAGCCGAAAAGTTGGTTTTCGATCAGCTCTCTGCGGGAGCAGAGAATGATCTCAAACAAGCAACCGATCTCGCACGGCGAATGGTCACGCACTGGGGGATGAGTCCGGTCATCGGTCCTGTCGCCTTCCACGTAGGTGAGGAACACCCTTTTCTGGGCAGAGAATTGCACGAAAGATCGAGAGATTTCAGCGAACATACGGCAACGGTTATTGATGGTGAAATAAACCGTATTCTTGAAGATGCTGACAAGCGAGCTCAACATCTGCTCAAAACTCATCGTGATCAGTTGGACAAACTCGCAAACGCATTGATCGAGCGTGAAATTCTGACACAGCCAGAAATTGAAATCCTTCTCGCAGAATCATCCGAAACATCCATTCCGGTAGAAAATGAACAACCGTCCTGAGAACAGGGACACACCTCGATAAATTAAGACAATCGCCAGCCTGACACCTGTTACATACTTTGCTCACCGTTGATGCCCCTTTGTGCCATCAACGTGGCGAGGAAAACTCGATTATCAAAAACCGTTTCCAGTTTTGACCGTAACTGGAAAGTACCTGCTGATCAACCTTCGTCGACAATATGCCCTGATCAGTCTGCCTGCTTGGCCAGCTACTACGCCATATCGTTAACACCATTCTGACAGGGATCTTATGGAACTCATCGCTGCGCAAGAAGCTGTTGCGGTTGTTCTCGCCGCAGGAAAAAGCAGGCGCATGGCATCCGACAAAGCGAAAGTATTGATTTCGTTAAATGGCCGTCCGATGATCACCTATGTTTTATCTGCCTTAACAGAGGCCGATGTTTCTAGAAAAGTCCTCGTAATAGGTCATCAGGCAGACCTGGTACGTGAAAGCCTCAAGGATAACCACAATCTGGAATACGCATTCCAAGCATCTCAATTGGGAACGGGACATGCCGTAGGATGTTGCCGTGATCTACTTAGGGATCACGAGGGGCCCATTGTAATCCTTGCTGGAGATCAACCATTAATTCAGGCTGCTTCTATTAAACATCTGGTCAAAACGTTTCAAGAGAACTCGTACGCCTGCATATTGGGTAGCGCAACCCTCGACGATCCTTCCGGACTAGGACGGATAGTACGAGATGAAAATCAGAATTTCCTTCGCATTGTTGAACAAAAAGATGCTGATGAAAAAGAGCAATCCATCCAGGAAATTAACGTCAGCTGTTATGTATTCCATCCCCGCCTGCTTTGGGAGGCACTGGACAAAATTTCACCGGACAACAACCAGAAGGAATGGTATCTTACTGATTGTATCGAAGTACTCATACAGCAAGGCCATCGTGTCGAAGCTCTGAACGTTATCAGTCCGGTTGAGGCCTTGGGTATTAATACCCAAGAGCAGCTATTGGAAGTTGAGCGGCAAATCCAAAACCAATGCCACTCCAGTAAATGAAACGAAAAACAAAGCCCCGCAAAATGGTGATGTCAGACACTTTTCCAATCCGCAGCATGGCCACAACTATTTTCCATGTCATAATTTGCCCACCTTCTTACTTAAGTAAAGTCAAAACATGAGCGACCTGAAGGTTTTTGGGGGGCGTGCCAACCCCGACTTGACAAATCAAATCTGCGATTATTTGGGGTTAGCTGCAGGCAAACTGGTACTGTCCAATTTTCCAGATGGAGAGATCTCTCTCAAAATTGATGAAAACATACGGGGATGCGACGTGTTCATTGTCCAACCCACCTGTCCCCCCGTAAACGATCACCTGATGGAATTATTGATCTTAATTGACAGTTTCCGGCGTGCCAGCGCGGCTCGAATTACTGCAGTTGTTCCTTATTTCGGATATGCCAGACAAGATAGAAAGGACGAAGGTCGCGTTCCTATCACTGCAAAATTGGCAGCTAACCTCATTAGTACCGCAGGGGCTGACCGTGTTTTGACAATGGATTTACATGCCGCACAGATTCAGGGATTTTTTGATGTCCCGGTTGATCATCTTTATGCAGCACCTGTCATCAACAGTTATTTTCTGGACCTGAGGATTCCGAAAGACAAGCTGGTCATCGTGAGTCCCGATGAAGGTGCCATCAAGCGGACTCTACCGCATGTGGAAAAACTAGGTGGAAGCTTTGCGATTGTTGACAAACGCCGAACGAGTGCCAGCCAAACCAAACAGGCCAATCTAATCGGAGGTTCGATCAAGGGAAAAACGGCCTTACTATTTGATGACATGATCACGACTGCCGGATCGATTGTAGGAGCAGCACAACTCGTCAAAAACCAAGGTGCAGACAAAGTCTATGTCTGTGCGACTCACGGAGTCCTCTGTGGACCAGCTGCTGATCGTATCCGCGAAGCTCCCGTGGAACAAACCGTCATAACCAACACCGTCCCACTTTCTGATGAAACCCAAATCGATAATTTACAGATTCTCAGTGTCGCCCCACTCCTGGCGAAAGCAATCAAAGCGATTCATCAGCATGAATCGGTCAGTGCACTGTTTGACTGACTTTCCCATCTACTGAATATCGCTGATCACATGATGAAAACTCTTGTTGCTCCTATCACACCACCTGGTCAAGGAGCGATAGCAACCATCCTTCTCGATGGCCCCAATGCCCGGATACTGGTTGAAAAACATTTTCGTCCAGCTGGCAGATCCTTTGAACAATCGTTTCGGCTGACTCAGTGGCACCGGGGTGTTCCTGACTTACGTCCCGTTCTATTAGGACACTTCGTCGAGTACCTCCAGGAAGAGGTTGTTCTAACTCAAATAAACGAACATCAATTTGAGGTACACTGTCACGGTGGAACAACCGTGGTCTCAACGTTACTGTCTGTTCTTGAAAAAGATGACTGCAAGATTCTTTCCTGGCAATCTTATCTCGATCGCTCGGAAATGACACTTCTCACAACCGAAGCGATACAGGCGATAAGCCAGGCTTCGAGTCCTCGAACCGCGAGCATTTTACTCGATCAATATCAAGGAGCACTGGAACGGGAAATCAACTCTCTGTTATCTCGATACCTGACTCCCCTGCTGACTCATCCGAAACTGCCGAAAGGTAGTCTTTCAGAAACACCGTTGACGGATGATCGCATCAAAGAATGGGAACCATCCCCCTATACTCCAATCTCTCTTTTAGAATCACTTGAGTTAGCCTTAACTCAACTACTGGATCGGGCACAATGGGGGCTCCATTTGGTTGATCCATGGAAAATATCGATTGCCGGCCCTCCAAATGCGGGAAAGTCTACTCTCATTAATTCCCTTCTTGGCTTGGAAAGGGTAGTCACAGATGGTCAACCAGGAACCACGCGAGATCTCATCTCATGCGATACCGTATTGGACGGGTGGCTTGTCCAGTTGATCGATACCGCAGGCATACACCGGAATACCGACTTTCTGGAACAACAAGCCATTCTTAAGACACATCAAAGCCTGCAGTGCTCAGACCTGATTATCCTCGTTTTTGACCAGAGTGTTCCTCTTTCCAAATCGCACCTGGAGTTGATGAATCACTATCCCAAGGCTGTCTATGTTGGTAATAAATATGACCTTCCCACAGCAAAAGAATCGCCTGATTTTCCAGTGGGAACCCTTTTTTTATCTGCTCTGAATTCAGATGACTTGTACTCGCTAATCAACGAAATCGTAACGCGTCTGATTCCTCAACCGCCATCGAGAGGTGATGCGGTTCCTTTTACTGCACGCCAGAACACACTACTGAAAAACGCGCTGGATGCAGTCCAATCAAACCATATAAAAAAGGCCATTCACGACTTACAATCCTTGACTGATTCAACATAGGCTTCTTCCATCAATCAGAAAAAAGCTGCTGCCTTGCAAATCACTCCACCCTGCTAACCAAGACAGTCTGTTACGACGTCCGCTTATCACGTCTATAATGCCGGAATACATATGCTGTCACAACAAGAACTGTCCCAATAAACACACCGCCCAAAACCATCTTCTTGTTTTGAACCCACACGTCTTCCAAAGCCTGTTGATTCTTACCAGCCAGGTATCCAATCACACACAGCAGCGTTACCCACGCTCCAGCACCAATACTCGTAAACAAAGTAAATTGTCGAAAATTCATTCTTGCAAGTCCGGCGGGCACACTGATTAACTGCCTGACACCGGGTATTAAACGACCGATGAGAGTCGTTATCGCACCATGCTGTTCAAAAAATTGCTCTGTTTTCTGTAGCTTAGATTCAGATATCAAAAAATACTTGAGCACTTGAATCAAAACGGTCCGTCCCAGGTAAAAAGACAATCCATAATTAATCCAAGCTCCCAGCACGCTTCCGGCAATGCCCGCAGCAATACACCCGACAAGAGATAGTTGCCCTGAACCGGCCAGATAACCGGCTGGCACCATCACGATTTCACTGGGGAAAGGGATAAATGAACTCTCAATAGTCATCATTAAAAAGACACCGGTGTACCCCGCTTGCTGCATACCTCCAAGAAAACGTTCCAGTAGTTCCTTAATGAATTCCGTCAACCAATTGTCCTCCCTTTTCTATTTTTTATTCACCGCCATCTTTTGCCACGTTTTCATCATGTTCGATATCATTCATTGTTTGGGTGGATCCATCGCCAGGATAGGAATCCCTTGCCTGACCAGCATTTCTGTAGTTACACCTCGTCCCTCAACCAAAATGCCTTTTTCATACACCTGGTACACTCCACAGGATGGACTGCGCTCTTTCAGTATGGCCAATGTTACATGATGCGTTTTCGTTATGGCCGTTGTCTTTCTCGCACCGTTAAGGAATGCCTCGGTAACATCTCCACCGGAACAATCAACAACCTGTCCCTTTCCCGCTATAATGTCGGCTGCTTTACCGTCCAGGCAAGCAGCCAGCCGGGGAGTTCCAAGGCCACCCATTTCCTCCGGACACACAGCGACCACTTCACGATCTCCAGTCAGTGCACTTAATTGATCGCTCGGGTTACTGGAACCGTCATAGCGACACTTCTTACCAAGTAAACACGCGCTTACCAACACAACTTCATGAGACACCTTGCACCTCTTTATGCTTATCCATTTCTGTATCGTATTTCTTCTTCCACTCCTGCAATCCAATGACAGCACAACCCTTGGATTGTATCCTTCTGCCGAAAATTATAGCCAGATATTAAAATAAATCGTGTGACGCAATTGACACCGCTACAGTACCCCACTACCCTACTCACCATGAATGGATCTATTTAGATCGGTTCTAACGCTTCTTCACATTATATGGATATTGCGTTTCACGTCTGATGGAGGAAAAGGATTTTCCGTAAAAGGCTGCTCTTCTGCAGACCTTTAGTCCCATATTCCATACCACGTATCCAGAGTGATTCGTGTTTTTACATCATCGATCAACATCCTTGTTCGCGTGGGCACCAGCCAAACTGAACGTATTTCTGGAAGTATGTAACAAACGTCCAGATGGCTATCACGAACTGGACACCCTGATGGTTCCTGTCAACCTCTACGACACACTCTGTTTCTCAGAAAGTACTCCAGGAGAAACACGCCTACGCTGTCAATCTGAATGGGCGAATAACGTTGTACGTGATACCGAGCCAACACTATCTGAAGGATCGGACAACCTCATCATCAAAGTCATTGACTTACTACGTGTTAAAACCGGCACGGACCGGGGAGTCAACATTCACCTTCGTAAACGTATCCCTATCTCCTCTGGCCTTGGTGGCGGATCGAGTAATGCAGCCACTACTCTTGTCGCCCTGAACCGGTTATGGGATCTTAATTTGTCTTTCGAACAACTAAATGCTTATGCGTCCGAACTTGGAAGTGATATTAATTTTTTCCTTTATGAATCGTCTGCACAATGTTCGGGTCGTGGTGAAATCGTTACTCCTTTTCATTTTCCAATGGCACTTTATTGCGTTGTTGTATGCCCGAGTTTTGGGCTCTCTACACGTGAGGTTTTCAGCCACTGTTCTCCACCAACCATCCCAAACACAAGTGACCATCTTATCGAGGTCCTGCAACAGAGATCCCTGTTTGCCATTGGAAAAAACCTCTTCAATCGCTTGTGGTATGCAGCATCACACGTATGTCAGGACATTTGCAAACTTCAGGAATGTTTTGACAGACTCGATTTTATTGGCCACGGTTTGAGTGGCAGTGGTTCAGCATACTATGGAATTAGTCGATCTTTTCGGGAGGCCCAACGGCATACCGCCAGACTTACTTCTGAAGGCTACCGTGCGTTTTGTGTTCGAACGATCTCGTGAGAAATATGCAAAAGGAGCCCTTGCCATGGAAATCACCGAAGTGCGAATCAAGCTCATAGAGGAATCTTCCGAACGATTGCATGCCTTTTGCAGCGTTACTTTTGACAATGCGTTTGTCGTGCGAGACCTCAAAATCATCGAAGGGAATAGAGGGCCGTTCGTAGCGATGCCGAGTCGAAAATTAACAGATCGATGTCCTCAATGCCGGACAAAAAATCATCTTCGTGCCCAATACTGTAGTCAGTGTGGCATTCAACTCGGAGACAACCGCGCACTCAAAGATCCAGATGGCCGTGCACGATTACACGCGGATATCGCCCATCCGATTAATACAGAATCCCGCGAACTCATACAAAATCGTGTGCTGGAAGCCTATCAGGTAGAACTTGAAAAATCGGCGGAACCCGGTTACGCATCTTCCTATGAAGAAGCATATGGAAACGATGAGGACGAACGATATGCAGAAACGGCAGAAACAATTGAACGCGCAACCTCTTTTTCGGTGAGCAATACCACCGAATCGCCTCCAGGCCCCAAGCGAATCGAAGATAGACATTCCAAAGCAATCCCCGAGCGACATCATCGATCCAATCAAACTTTACATCGCGAATCGGAATTGCCGGAAACCGACTCATTTGGGTCCGGAATCCTGTAGCCAACCTGAAAGCATCCACATAATTCCAGCAACCGTATTGCTTCGTTGTCCATCTTCTAATGCTTCCAATAACGAACCGCGTTCCGAAATATCGCCAACCCTTGACCTTCCACCGTCTCTGCTGATCTCCGCGTCCATCTGGGATGCTGAAGTCCGTCGACGTGGCGCTCTGGATGCGGCATTAATCCCAGCACTCGTCCGGTCACATCACACAGACCTGCTATATGGTTCCAGGACCCATTTGGATTTTGAGGGTATCCATTCCCACATCCTCCCGTCGATGATTTCTCACATTGATAGCGTAAGGCGACCATTCCCGAATCTTCAAGGGCCAGAACGGACGTTTTATTGTCTGCCAGCAACTTCCCTTCTGCATGTGCCACAGGCAATTGAAAATGTTGAAGCCCCTTGAGAAACACACTGTGCTCTGCAACCACTTCCAGATCAACCCAACGATCTTCAAAGACTCCAGAATCGTTCAGACCTAGCGTGACTGGTAATTGCGGTTGACCAACAGAAAACAGGCCCGCTTTTAACAGCGTCTGAAAACCGTTACAGATCCCGAGGATCAGTTTACCGCTTTCATAAAACGTTCTTAAACTTTCGGCAAGATGCATACGAAATTGACTGGCCAGTATGGTTCCTGCCCCAATGTCATCTCCATAACTGAAACCACCAGGTACACACAACACTTGGTATTGAGCCAGTAGGGTCTGCTGACTCAAGAGCTGATTCACATGTATTCGATCCACTGAAGCCCCTGCTGATTCAAAGGCAAATGCGGTTTCACGATCACAATTGGTTCCAGGAGCTCGCAAAACTAATACACGAACGGTCGCCATTGACCTCTTTCCTTTTGATCTTGTTACATTCCGTTTTCCTGTCGGGCAGGCCTTGTTGCTCCATCAGGGTAATGCCAGGTTGTTCCCTATAAACGGCTACTATTGAGTTTAAACCCTCCAGAGGTTGGCTCGGTTGCTGTATAGAGTAATCAATCCACTCAAGATGATCCAAAAGGCGATAAGGCCAATTCGGTCGCCAAGGATTCCAGATTGGAAAACTTACAGAAATAACCGATACAGCCAATAGCAATAGAGAACATAAACGTCCCTTGACGCATTTTGACATCATGTCAACAGCCGGTATCAAAACAACAATCCAAAGAGGAATCAGCCAGAAAGACCAACGAAATCCACTGGTATTACCACCATAATTGTTGGTATTAAGCACGTAGAAACCTATGACAACACTGCTTACTATAGCGGTAAGCAGTGAGAATAATCGCATCTCTCCTCCCTTTTTCCATCCAAGCACTATTCCTATTACACTTAAAAGGAATACAGGGCTATGGCTAAGAATGCCATGATGGCCCAATAAAACATGAAACGCATATACCGACTTGTTCTCTTGCGCCGCGTCAATGCCGGCAATTTTTTCTGGTGACCAGTGACTTCCTTCGTAATGGTACCAGATATAGTCGGCCTTGTCGGGATCTTCAAAATGTCGGAAACGATAAACCGGTTCCCATCGTCCCAACGCCATGAAATTTGTCAAAAACATCAAACCAATGATTAGAATCACTCCCGGCAAGAATCCAATACAAGTCGTGCGCCAACAGCGGTAACCCAGCCACAGAAAAACAACACCTACCAAGGCGGCTCCGGGTAATTCACAAACTAGAATAAATCCACAAAGGGCTCCTATTAGGGCCCAGATTCGCCACTGTGCCTGCTCTGTCTGTAACACGCGAAACACCAGATAGATCACAGCCATCGCGCAAACAGCAGCGGGAAGATGATTATTGAGAGTAACGGTAAAAGTTGTTAGAAGCGTTCCCATTGAAGCGGTTGCAAAAACAAACAATCGTGTCCACATACGTTCTGCATGTTGATCCACAATACGACTGACAAGCCACAAGTAGACGGCCCAGGGAAGCACATTGATAACAACCAGTAAACTACGTGTTACTTCCAGAAGGTTGTCGGCCAACGTCCATCCGGTTACTTTTTGCAACAACCAGTACGGTCCAGCAATGATTGTTGCAAGCAGTGGAGGTTTACTGGAATAAAACTTGTTCCTGTCGGGATGCAGTACATAATCAACACCACGTAATCCAGTTTCAAACCGAATACCGGAATCTTCATAATCGCCGTCCTCATCTCCTGTGATCATCCGTTGACCAACGGAATACGTTCCATTGTCCACGATGGCCCGGACCGTAGCCCACCGGGATCGGTCATTCGAACTAAGGGTCGAAAACGTAGAAGGTGACTTATCTGGCCAATTTCGTACCCAGGGTTCCACCAGATATACCGTGTTGAACAGTCGGCCCAGGATCATTGCCAAACTTACAACGATCATCACACTATAGGCATACCGAACGATCAAGTCGGATGTCTCACCAGTCTGATCGTCCCGATCATCACCAGTCATCACCGGTTCTTTTTCAGTCATTTCCTATCCAGTCCTCTCATTTTTCCATTGCCTCAAAATCATCAAGCGGGATTATGGTGTTCCTTGCCATGCTGTATGCCATCACTACTGTGAATCGTTTTTGAGGAAATCTGTTCCGCAACACTGTACCGTCCTTCTTGTCTCCCCTGATGACTGATGATTAGTTCTGCCAGAAAACCTATCGTTATTACCTGAGATCCCAGTAACAATGCTGCAATACTGTACTGAAGTAAAGGACGTGTGCCGATTGGTCTCTCTCCGCTAAACCAGCAAAACGCCAGATACACCAATCCTGCTCCTCCCATGGCAACTCCCAACAAACCTGCAGTACCCAAGAAATGTTGTGGTCGATGTCCAAAACCTGTTAGAAATTTGACCGTGAGCAAATCCAGAAAACCTTTGATAAAACGACTTGTACCATACTTTGACTTTCCATGTTCTCTTGCCCTGTGCCGAATGGGTATCTCTCCTACTCGAAACCCACGGGCATAGGCCAGAACCGGTACAAATCGATGCAATTCACCGTACAGTTCAATTTCTTGAAACACTTCTGATCGGTAAGCTTTCATACCGCAATTATGGTCATGCAACACCACTCCTGTCAGCATGCTGACAAGACGGTTAAAGACCTTACTTGGCCATACTTTATGCCAAGGATCTTTCCGATTCTGTTTCCATCCACTGACAACATCGATTCCTTTTTCCATCGCTTGCAGGAAACAAGGGATCTCTACAGGATCATCTTGTAAATCGGCGTCCATCGTAATCAGTATGGTCCCGGTCGCCAGAGAACTTCCAGCCGAAAGAGCCGCTGCTTTACCAAAATTACGACGAAATCGAATTGCCTGAACGCACGATTTCAAACTTACTATCTTTTCTATCTCCTTCCACGATTCGTCAGTCGATCCATCATCCACAAGAATAATTTCTGCCTCTATCGAATGTGTTTCCATCACCTCATCAATTTCATTGCACAACTCTTCAATACTGTGCATTTCATTATAAATAGGTATGACAAGTGAAACCTTCATCGTGGACCGTCACTTTTCTCTTGAACTTTGCTACGTTTTTGATGACCCGACTACGCCCATCAGAGCAAAACTAACCAAGACTAGTGAATGCTGTATGGAACCATTCCGAATCATATCCGGAATTGCTTTCAGTGGAACCAGAACCACATCAATTCGCTCCCATAAGTCCGGTTCAGGTTCCGCAACTTTACGAACTGGACTAGCCAGAAAACAATGGCAGCGATTATCTTGAATTGCAGGATTGGGCCATACACTTCCAAGTAACGTAAGGTTCTCCGCCACAAAACCAGTTTCTTCTTTAAGCTCTCGTCGTGCTGCTTTCGCTGCATCTTCGTCTCTTTCCATCATCCCACCGGGGACTTCCAAACTAACGGTACGCACACCGTGTCGGAACTGACGAACCAGCACCACTTCATTATTCTCGGTAACGGGAACCACATTAATCCAATCAGTGGATTCTAACACGACAAATTCTTTTTCAGCCGTATCAGGCTCCAATCGATATCGATCATTCCGTAGACAAAAAACAGGGTGCCTGGATATGGTTTGACTATTAACTAGCTTCCAGTCATTTAAAGACACGGATGATCCCCTATTCATCATGAAGTTTCAGACCCGCCTTCAAACTGAACGTTCCTCTCCCACTGAACGTGAACGTTTAGAGGCTATCCACAATACATACCATCCTCCTCCAACCACTGCTTCACTTATAACATTGACCAGACGCCAGACAATCGCTCCACCAATGGCACCTGCTGTTCCGACACTGGGAGCTAAAACAGTTACCAGCAATCCTTCTCTCACCCCTAAACCTGCAGGAAACCATATCGCTGCAAACCCACCGAGAACAGCAAAAGACGTACTAAATGTCCAGACAGGCCAATTTGTCAGTTGATTGATAAAAGAAACATGACCAAAGGCTCCAACTCCATACAAAGTCATCCCTAACGCCAATCCCATGACTCCCCACCCAGCAGCAAGGCCTAGGAAACCACACAAAACACTTCGAAAATTTAAGCCGCGAATCACCATCACCTCTCCTGGAAGTGAAACTGTCAACCATCTCAAAAGATGATTGAACACCGGAATCACAAGAACCGGAGTCACTGCCAAGGCCATGAATAACGGTAATAGTATCATTCTGTGATCCAGATCTAAATCCAGCAGAAAAAACAGCAACAAAGCAACCCAACCGCCCACTGCCATCGTGCTTATCGTTTCATACACGACAGAGATGACGACTTTTCCGGGTGACATATCAGGGCCTTGAAGTAATCCGGATCGCAGGACTGGAACCATCATTTTTCCGGGTACATATTTCCCCAGATGACCAACATTGTAAGCGCGCAATATATCTGACCAGGTTGGAGTCACCTCTAGTCCCTGCAGCACGTGGCGCCACCACAAAGAGGCCGGTAGCCATGACACCATGTAGCAACATCCAGAAAGCAGTAGCCAAAACGGCCGGAATTCCAAGTGTTCGGATTCATTACTCGCCTCCATCCATCCACGGTATAACTGGTTTCCGACAGCCAACAGCACCACGACGATAACCACCCCTTTTAGCAACGACCATCCAAAGTCTTTCCAGTGATTCACAGTATATCTCAGCAAGACTTTTCTCCCCACTACTCGGTGGGCCCAAATGATCACCGTCAAACCTATCCATTAAGCTGTTTCCACTTGAGAGACAGCAGGAACCACGTCGATGACTCTGCCATCGGGTCATCATAGGGGATCGGTTCTTTCATATGCTACCCATAAGAGCGTCAAAGCACTTGACACAAGCTCACCGCTGATCTTCATGGGCATGGAACACACACAAGAGGTTGTCCCGCTCATCTGAGTTTGACAACAAAACCTATCGGCGCTGCTCCCACTGACCACGGACTTCCTCGGTTCGACGGGTTGGAACAAAACCCGGGTGTGTGGAAGGAGATGTGGAAGGATCTATTAACGTCGAAGGCGCGTCGCGCCAAGCCTCTCCTCCGTCAAACTTATCTTTTTCTTCACTTTTTTGAGGCTGTAACATCTGAGGAGCTTGTTCGTCGCGAATTTCCCATTGCCCATCCGATACCGAACCCCATTGTTCATTCGATTCAATAACTTCCGCCTCCAACTCCCATGGAATACCCTCTTCATAGGTAGTTACGTCCGCTTCGCTTCCGGTTATCGATCGCAGGGCGGATCCCAGTAAGCCTTCCTTGACCAGTGGAGGTGGACTCACCCTGTCAATACCTACTCGGCGTGCGTTAGACCGCTCCCTGGCCCTCTGATACGCGTCATCATAGGCTTCTTCGGACCATACCCCTTCCGACAACTGGATCTGATTGTATTGCAGCAATGTGCCTTTTTCGAAGTGCAGCTGTTTTATAGTCAAGGTATGATCGACAGCACTGCGGAAGTAGCTTGTCTCGGCCCTTGCGACTTCTTCCTGTGCGCGTAATACATCATCCAGACCTACTCCTGAGCTACCCGTTCTATGCAATTCCTCCATCGCTCGCAATCGCTGCAAAGCAGCTTCTCGATTTTCGAGGTTCGTACGCATCCGTTCATAGGATGCATCCATCAGGCGAATCGCATCCGCCAGATCCTGTGATATCTCCATCTCCTGTGCCTGCAGAAGCTTTCGTTCCCGCGCCAAAGATAGTTCTGCATTCTGCACCCCTAAAAACGCTCTGCGCAAGCCAATCGGCATCGACATCTGTACCCCCATCTGCCAATCGATGTAGTCTCCACTGCTTAAGGTCTCAAAAGAATTCTGAAAATGCGCATTATCATTATCACCCGTTAGCCGGTCACCCAATCCGTTATACCGCCAAGCACCTACCACATCCAATTGCGGATAAAGGAAATTCTTAGCAACCGACAATTCAGCCTGGCGACGCTTGATTCGCCACTTCTGCTCTCTCAACTCCGAACGAAAAATTAATGCTTCTGTCAGTACCTTGTCCCAATCAGGCACAAAGGGAATCGTTACCGGTTCATCTATCGGACGAATAATCTTGTTGTCATTGACTGGTAATCCCATCAATCGTCGTAACCTGCCTTCGAGTCCGTATAATCCCCCACGAACACTTGTCTCCGTTACAAACGACTGACTGCCACCTAATGTAGCCTGTACGGCGGCTTCCAATCGCAAATACTGCTGTCTGGCTTGAGCCACTTCAGCTAAGGAACCACCCGGCAATCCAAGATTGAGCTTATTATCGGCTTCTTCCCAGCTTCGATGAGCAGCGTCCCGCGCTTTTACCTGTGCATCCAATTCACGATAAGCGTAATAGAGTAACCAGTACTGATCCTCTAAGGAAGAAACCCAATTACGAACGGCCTGCTGAAAATCTGCAGAAGCAATATCCTCATTGATTCGAGCCAGCACCACTCCATTTAAATTACCCGGACTTCCTCGAGGCCCCGCAATACGTCCAAAATCAACGCCGGCCCCCTGAAGGAGAGGTTGCCGTAGTTCCAGCTCAACGCTGGTATCATAGGCAGAAGGAAAGAAATTTGAACTCGCATTATTCAACCGGTAATCAATCCGGTTACGCAAAGCCAGTCGAGTTCCTGCAGGTGTAGTTTTATTAAGTTCAGCTCGAAAATTCGCCGAATCTTCCTGAAAAATAAACACATCAGGCTGAGCATAGAAATTTCCAACACTGACAGCATTATTCACCGGGCGGTCAGCACGTGACCAGGTAATACCACTTACCAGGTTCGTGTCAAATTCTGACAACGCTCCTTCCACGCTAAACCTGGGGTCGCTTTGGCGAATTCCCTGGTCGTAAATAGTTGGCATCGCATTTGGATTCTGCATAACCAAACCACCCAGGTTCGGTATGACGTCCCCATGAAGCATCGCGATGCGAATTACTTCTTCGAGAGGCAGATCCCATATCTCTTCTGCCCGAGGTTGTGACAGCGTGTGAGGAGCCTGCGTATCCATCACACTAGGTCCGGATGGCTCATCAATATCCGGATATGCAATGTCTGTCGCTACATCCACATAGTGCGACACATCTTCGTCACGCAAATACAACAGATCGCTCTGACACCCGACCATCAACCCCAAGACGGTCGCAAGCCAACAACGAAAGAACGTACTATGTCGTTTAACCCTGTTCACAGATTATGATTTTCCATACTTCATTTTGAACTACCTTCCATTCATCGGAAGTCCTGTTATCGCCGGTTCTCACCAGACGGCAACAAATCACCGTTCTAAGGCTCAGGTTCTTTATAGGAACCTTCCATAGACGACCGAGTGGCTATAGCCGTATAGGGCATACCAAACCAACGTTTAATCAATATGACCTCTCCTGGGTCATTCCCTTCAAAGGCATGACCAATAAACTGAAATACATATCCAGTAACAAAAGATGCAATCGCCCAAACAATATGTCCCTGCCATACTAAAATAGCAGTGCCTGCGAAAGTTAACGGGATACCAATTAAATGGAGCATTTGACTGACGGGATGCTGATGCCGGTCGATCCAATTAAGAAGCAGTGACTTCATTCGGACCGTTTATCCTAGGGATGAGATGTGACCCACTAAAGAAATGACGGCATACCATATGAAATTAGGTCTTTTAGAGCAAGCAAAGTTAAGCATACCGGGCCTAACGGGAAGAAATCCGTTCTTTCTCAGTTGAAAACTGGGTGGAGCGAGGGAAGCCGGTTAAATACGAAGGATACAGAAACAGGACAGCCCTATGGTCGGGAGTAACGTCCCTCTCTCTGATTCCCCGGCAATCAGGCTCATCCACCACTGATGGAAGGTAGAAAATGGACTTCGCTCTCCGGCTCGACAGGTGCCCGAAGACCTTCCGGGCAGATTACACCATCCACAGAAACAACCAGGCCTGTTTTCAATTTCCCATCATCGCACACTCGATCCGCGAAACCTGGAAATCGCTTGTCCAGATTTTGAACTATCACGGCAACCGTGCCACCCTCAAGTTCCACGGACGTGACACCGTCTGTGAGCGTTTTCATCAAAGAAGGTATCCAAATGTGTGCCATGCCGTTTCCCCGGATATGCAGTCCACTTCCTTCGTATCACTTATCCTCCCACAAGTGACTTCCTCCAGGACAGCCCTCCTTTTACGTAGTTCAGAAAGGAGTTGAAGACTACTGACTGGCATCTAAAATACTTTCGAGCATCCTGGCAGGGTTCATGGGCAAAGTCTTCATTCGAATACCCGTTGCCTGGAAAATAGCATTTGCGATAGCAGCTGGTGGAGGAACGATCGGTACTTCCCCTACTCCACGTACCCCAAAAGGATGTCCCGGATTAGGTACTTCTATTATTTCGGTATCAATCATCGGTAGATCCAGACTTGTCGGAAGGCGATAATCAAGCAAACTGGAATTAAGCATCCGACCTTTCTCGTCATAGCAATATTCTTCATTCAGCGCCCATCCGATTCCCTGCACACTGCCTCCTTGCATTTGCCCTTCTACATAAGCTGGATGGATTGCTTTACCGGCATCCTGCAGGGCGGTAAAACGCAAGATCTCGACCTTGCCAGTCTCGATGTCTACTTCGACATCCACAATATTAGTACAAAATGCACCACCTACCCCAGGAGGATTAACGGATGCCCGGCCAATAACAGATCCTCCCGTTTCATCAAGCTGACCAGCCAATTCCTGAAACGTGAAGGACCGATCTGACTCATCCGTTACCGAAAATACTCCCTTGTCAAAAAGAATCTGATCTGATTCAACTTCCCAGATCAAAGCTGCACGAGCCATCATCTGCTGCTTGATATCTGTGGCCGCTTCAAATGCAGCATGTCCGGTGGCAAACGTGGTCCGACTTCCGCCCGTGACAGCGGTATACCCGACAGAATCTGTATCGACGACAGATGGGTGAACATCTTCGGCGGAAATACCAAGCACTTCTGCCATCTGCATTGCAATCGACGCACGCGTACCACCGATATCCGTGGATCCTTCAACCAGATTTACCGTTCCGTCAGTATTAACACTGGCGTGTACAGAGGATTGAAGACCAGCATTAAACCAAAATCCGGTCGCCACTCCGCGACCTCTGTTTGGACCTTCCAAAGGTGCCTGATAATGTGAATGTTTTCGAGCGGACTGCACGGTTTCCATACAACCAATACGAGGCCAAACAGGTCCATCAATCCGACGTTCTCCTTCGTGTGCTGCATTCTTTTCGCGAAACTCCAACGGGTCCATTTCCAGCTGTTGACAAATCTCATCGACCACCGTCTCACTGGCAAATGCTGCATTCGTTGCACCCGGCGCACGATAGGCATTCGTTTTAGGTTTGTTAACCACCACATCAAACCCATCGATTAATCCGTTTTCTATGGCATAGGGTGCAAACACGCACATACAGCCAGGAGCAATAGGAGACCCTGGAAAAGCACCCGCTTCGTAGGCCATCCACGCGGTCGCCGCTGTAATCGTACCATCCTGTCTTGCTCCCATCTTTACACGAATGTAAGAGGCCGGCGTTGGTCCGGTAGCTTCAAAAACCTCCTGACGGGTCATCACGAGCTTGACTGGCTTGCCGGTTTTCCGGGAAAGCATTGCGGCAACAGGCTGAAGATACACTGATATCTTGCCGCCAAATCCCCCTCCGATTTCCATAGGAACAACCTTTATGGAGGATACCGGCAAATGGAGCATATCAGAAAGCTGTTGTCGAACTTCAAAGGCCCCCTGAGTACTGGTCCATACCGTTAATTGACCATCTGCATTCCAAAAAGCAGTCGCATTGTGCGGTTCAATGTACCCTTGATGTACTGTCGCAGTAGTAAATTCCTGTTCAACAATTACGTCTGCCTCAGAAAAGCCTTTTTCTACATCACCCATCTCAAATTGAAGATGCTTGGCAATGTTAGAAGGTCGATCTGATTTTTCACCTCCCACCACGTCCGTGTATAGCTCTTCATGTAGCAAAACAGCTTCATCCTGCATCGCTTCTTGCACATCCAAAACCGGCGTCAGGGGTTCATAGTCTACGTCAATGGCATTCAATGCTTCCTCGGCTACCTGCATACTTGTCGCAGCTACTGCAGCCAAAGCATGCCCTGTGTAAAGAACTTTACCACGTGCCAGAACATTACTCAGCGTTCCTGTGGTCCCTTCTAAATCTGACACCTTATCGATCGGTTCCGGAAAATCTTCCGATGTAATTACGGCCATAACCCCGGGAATCTTCAGAGCACGTGAACAATCAATAGAACGCACTCGAGCATGTGCTAAGGGACTTCTGAGAATCTTGCCATACAACAAATCAGCAAACTGAATATCTGCTCCATATTGTGCACGCCCCGTCACTTTATCAACACCATCATGACGAATCGGTCGAGA
>CAXEIY010000085.1:0-7546 GCA_963996245.1 uncultured Planctomycetia bacterium
ATATCAAGGGTACTGACTGGAGAACGGACTATCTGATTACCTGCAATGATGCCTGGCCAGTAGAAAATGCCGGGTACTCGATAGCCGCCTTCCCAAGTAGATCCTTTGCCGTCCCTGAAAGGATACGCATTGCCAATGTGCATGCGAGCTTCACCATATTTCTTGTGCGCTTTGGTGTTTTTGAACCGCAGCCAGGGGCCATTATCAGAAGAGAAAATAATCATCGTATTTTCTTCAATACCTGCTTTCTTGATCGCGGCAAGAACACGACCTACGGAGTCATCAATTTCTTCCATGACATCACCCAGTAAACCCCGTCGTGATCGACCTTTGAACGGTGCGCTTGCAAAGAGTGCAAGGTGCGGTTGATTGTGCGCAATGTAGGCAAAGAAGGGTCGATCTTTGTTACGAGCAACAAAACGAACCGCTGCATCCGTGTACAGTCCAGTGAGTTGTTCGGAGGCCTGGGTATTCGTGGGTAAATGGTTGGCCAGTTCGGTGTATCCACTGACAGGATGGTTACCCTGGGGGTCACTTTTAATCAGCTTGGCATCGTTATAATCGTGTGACACATTGGTACCGATCCATTCCTCAAATCCGTGAGCCAGAGGTAGGCTGTCTGAAGACATCTGATTGTTTTCATTTGCATTGCCCAGGTGCCATTTTCCAAAAATAGCCGTAGCATATCCTTGAGATTGAAATCCTTCCGCAAGGGTCAGTTCGTCGGGGTGCAGGTATCTGGGGCTTTTCGGGCCGATTACCCATTTTCCAAGTCCGGAACGAGCAGGGAATCGGCCTGTTAGCAGTGAATAGCGTGATGCTGAGCAGGCAGGAGAGGACGTGTAGAACTGGGTGAAGTTCACGCCCTTGTGGGCGAGTCTGGAAATATTAGTGGTGGCGATAGTAGGGTTGCCATTGTGTGAAAAATCTCCGTAGCCGGCATCATCAACGAAGAAAATTATGATATTGGGCTTATCCAGTGGCTCACGTGCAAATGATACATTGATATGTGTCAGTCCTGCCAAAACCAGCAGCACTACAAATGGGATTATGAACCGTGGGTACTTGCAGGTTGATTGCAGATAAGCCATGTTGAGAATCTTTTCAATAAAATCGGTGTGTGATATGAAACGCGGAAACAGACTGAAAGATATGCTGACCGAAGTCTTCTGCGAAATGTGTTTTTTGTAGTTCACTGCTGTCATCATTTCCGTGT
Organism: uncultured Planctomycetia bacterium; assembly: GCA_963996245.1. GTDB lineage: Bacteria > Planctomycetota > Planctomycetia > CAXEIY01 > CAXEIY01 > CAXEIY01. The sequence goes on from CAXEIY010000085.1 coordinate 1,217, forward strand.
GCCAATGATCTTGATGGTATACGTGGAAACACAGGTCATGACCCTGGTATATCCATCTCGTTGATGTCATTCCCTTGTCGGGAACCGTAAGCATATAATAATAGCCCCGAGTTCAAGTCTGAGATACACCCAAGTTCATGGGCAGCTGCAGCGTGATGATAGGATAAAACAATGACCCATGGAGTAAGCCGATATGTTTCATCCTGAGAGAGGCCGTGTCCTCTCGATGCGCCAGTTTTCCCTACCTGTTTCCGGTTAACCAAGAGAGGTCAGACGAACATTTGGAGGGCCTATGGATATATGGCCTTCAGGTTGCCGACAAAGGTGCCTGCCTGTTTCCGTTGTCGCCGCCGAATTGCAATATCCGCTTCTGATGCAAGCAGGGCATGATGTCAGATCATGAGGTTCTAAGTTGAGATTGAGGCTCATTCAACAGAAAAACAGTAGTTCAGCTGCTGAGTAAAGTGTTACTGGGCAATAATCACGGGTATAGAGACGGATATTTGAGGATGATTGGTCCTGATATTGAGTCTCGCGCGGGCCCGCTCAACCGCTCTCCCAGATTTTGATCGCGGTTTGTCGGTTAGCGTTACCGGCAAGTCCACGCTGATCTGCGGCAGAGAAGGGTCGCCGGTTTCAACCTTTAAGGTGGCACGACTTTTTCGGGATTTTGCTGGGGTTGTTTCGTCAATGATTTCCGACGGGGCTTTAATTTCGATCAGTTTCACCATTGATGTGGAATGTTTCATGTCGTAGCCCGCTTGCAGCTGGTCCCGGAATTGGATCGGGATCTCGGGATAGACTGCATACATGTCTACATGATCAATGACCTGACTGAGGGATGGTCCATCCGAATATACGTTGAACACTTCTACTGCCGCGTAGAATGAGTTGTTCGGTTTACCGACTTCCGGACGGGGAATATTGCGAAAGGTTTTTCGGCTGGCACTACCTGATTTTTCGGCGCGGAAAGCAACTGTAAATTTGCCGTCCGGTCCTTTCCGATAGAGATGGTGATCGATTCGACCTGATGAGTGGTCATTGATCTCGCTTAGACGATCGAGCTCCAGGACAAGTGTCGTTCTCTTCGGGCCTCCTGTTTTTTCGTGATAAACCGGGATCGGTACTTTTTTGTAGGTTCGGTGATTGGGGGCAATACCAAACGGTTTCATAGGGACGATCCGTTCGACTCTCGACCAGGACGTAGCGATCGAGCGAACCTGCTGTGAAATATTCAGCAGCGAAAGAGTGTGTTCTGCGCTGGGAGCCAGGGTGGGGGCGTCTCGTGTGCCCAGGTGTAGCCTGTCTATCGACGGAACAAAGCGATAACCTTCAATTAACAGGTCATACCCTGAATCGGAAATCCATGTTTTTGAAGCCGTGCTCACGGTTATTTCGTAGATCCCTTTTTTCTCCAAGGTATTGATCACCATTTGGGTGGTCCGGTCTTCACTGGGTAACTGGGGGGACTTATTGATCGCACGAAAACCGACTTCGCGGCCGTCAGGATCATATGCCTGAACCAGAATGACTCCCGAGCGGTCACCGGAAAATCCGATCTGGATATTCAGGGCCGATTCATGATCCGTAACGGCAACGGGATAGCGATGAAAGGTGAGTGCGTTGATCGGCTGATTATGATTGACATAGCTCGCGACGCGTTTCGATTCTTCGATTTCAATACCTGGAAGGTTGATCTCGGTTTGCAAATCAGAAAGTTCAATCGGTTTGTGGACGACGTCGAGCATCGTGGACAGTCGCTGACCGCTTTGATAAATGTTGTAGTGTGCGATGTAAGTCTTTCCGGTTTCCATCATTTTAAGACGCCGGACACTGTAAAAGGAACCTTTGAAGTTATTGGATAGACCGAGCACAATAGAGCGGCCCTGTTCGCCTTCCTTACCGGGAACAGCAATGGAAAAGGGCAGTTTTCCGTTGTCATCGGATTTGACCAGATTTACGGTTGTACCATCGATGTTTTGAACCTGCACCCGTTCCAGCCGGACTTCCGTTGCGGTGTTGCGCAACTTAAGCCAGGTTCTTTCTGAAAGCTCACCATCAGGGTCCAGAGAGAGATAAATGCGTTTTACCGGAGGAATGTTGTTGGAGCGATCGTACATGCGTCTGGCTTTTGAATTATCGTTAATCTTAAATTCGGTCAAGCGTGTGCCGTGGTTAAGTCGTGTGGCCAGTTCCAGAAGATGGTCGTAAGCTGCATCGATATCCAGTAGCCCGTGCCCCTCTTGGGCCATGGTAAAACCAGGCAGTTCTCGAGCGGATTCTTCGAGTGCAGTTCGGATGGCAAGCGGGTAAGAAGTCAGCGAATATGGGGCGTCGGTAGAGCGTGCCTTCACCGCGCGTATTTTTTTCTTACGCCAGTTTTCCAGTTCGCGGAATCGATCATCTTCTCTGGCCAGTGATAGTAATGCCGCTGTGGCTCCGGCAGCCAGTGGGGCAGACATACTGGTTCCGTTGTACATGCCGGATCCGTTGTCAATCAAAGCTGTGGCGGACAGTGCAGAACCCGGGGCAACAATGTTGGGTCGCAGTTGCCCGGTGTACGACGGGCCCAGGGATGTGAAATACATCAGTCCGTGTTCCGGCACCTGCACGTCTTCCTGTAACCGGTAGTGTCGAGCGAGTCCTTCGCGCGACACATGGGCTCCGACCAAAATGGCCGGGCTGAGTGAACCGATATGATTAATGGAGCGATAACCGGATCCGGAATTGGATGCGGATACAAAAAAAGTGGTACCGAATTTTGCACAGAGATCCTGGATCAAGATATCCATTCGGTCTTTGTTGTATTCTTCATGGCTGCCGAGAGAAATATTGACCACGTCCGGGATATAGCCCATCGGGTTGAAAAAGGCATCAAGAATGCCACGGATAATGGCCGCTTCGGTACAGGTAATACCGCTACAGGTTTTAATCGACATGATTTCTGCTTCCGGTGCAGCGCCGATTATCTGTTCTCCATTTCCCGCTACAATACCTGCTACGTGGGTACCATGTGAAATAAAGGATGCAGCGATCGTAATGGTGTTCAGATTGCCTTTTTGATCGGGCTGGAAAAGCAGCGGATACGCGATGGTCTTGGTGCGGGATGGGAACTGGACCATATCGGCAATCGATACGATTTTGCCATCGCGTTTCATTTTTCGCGATGTGTTGAAATCAAGAATAGGAGTCTCGGCTTCCTTGTCATTGATCTGGCCATTACCGTCGGTATCGAAAAACGCAATCATATCCGGTTTTCGTATTTCCGTTTCCTTTGGCTGTCCGGATTTCTGCTCTTTGGAATCCGTGCTGGTTGCTTTTACTTCGGTTGTATTTTCAGCTTTGTCGGTTGGTTGAGTATCTTCTGGTTTTTCTTCCCCTTCTTTTACCGGGGTATCTTTCGACGAGTCCGTTGTTGTGGGTTTCTCTTCTTTGGGTTCAGTCGGTTCCGTTTCCGGTATCTTTTTGTCAGCTTGCGTTATTTTTTCTTTTTTAGACTTATCAGAATCGAGACCGATCATGACCAGAAAACGATCTTTGGTGGACTGATTACGATTGAAGTCCAGACCCTGAAGGCCAGCCGTCTTGATGGCGTCCTGTACCTGTACCCCCATGGCGGTTTCGTCGAACACACCGACATACACTGCCGGGTTATGTGCAATGCGTCCCGGAACCTTCAGCATTTTACCCTGGTAACTGACCTTGCCATCTGTGACCTTGAGCTTTCCGAGGGTGATACGGCCTTCTTGGGTGGCATCGTTCCAGTAAATAACGCGGTCCTGAAAGACTGGATGACTGGCATCGACACCGGTATCGATGACTGCAACCAGTGTTCCCTTGCCACGTCCCGATCCTTCCACGCGTGATTGCATTTTCGGAAGATTGATGTCTTTTACAGGTACGAACAGCGAGTCGAAGTTCAGAGGCTGTCTTTCCTCGTTCACGGTTTCACGACAACCACCGCCTGAATGGAAAGGAGCGGTGCCTGATTTCAGTTCCAGTGATTTAAGAAAAGCCGCATCTACGATCTTGTCGCCAGGCAAGGTAACTACGAGGAAAGGGATATCGTGTCCGATACCCAGATTGGGGTCATAAACGATCTTTCCTCCGGATTTTCGGATCAGTTTTTCGGCTTTCCGGGCATCTTTGACTTCAATCAGAAGCGTGACGTCGGGGTATTGTTTTAGTTTTTCGCGGCCATCGTAACTGCCAGGCTTTTGGGCTGAAACGCAGGTGGTGATTGCCAGCAACAGCGAAACTATCGAGGTTATCAGATGGCGATGTGCGTATTTCATAGTTATGGTGATTCCGAAATCAAGTGCTTCTAGGTTATGGAACGTTGGTGGAAGGAACACGCATTGTTCACAAAATTAAATGCTTTAAAACATAGCACACGGCGCGGCCATCAGGACTTTTGTATTCCCTAAAAATGTCCCTTTTTATCACCATTGTCCGCGCGGACTGAAGCGATTATTCGGAATAGCTGACTGTGTACTTCTGTAGGGGTTTTACGGGCTAGAGTTCCCAAGTGCGCTGCAGTTACCCTGAGTGGTAGTTTGGAGGTGTTTCAGAGTGACTCAAAGCACAGTAGATTACCTCTGTGGTACATCGTGGTAATAACGGGCGTGCCGCTCGTTCTTACAAGTACCCTGTCAGAGTGAGTTATCCAGGCGGTGTTGAAAGAGGTTGTCTTTTGTCGGTATGGGCACGATCGAGATGTTATTTTTGCGTTTAGAACAAGTCTGTTCGTTTCAGTAGACCTACATTGGGACGAGAGTTTATTTTCAGGAATCATCAAATCAGAGTGTCTTGCCGTCCAGCAAAACAAAAAGCTGTCATTTTGCTATATTCCCCATTACCAAGAGTGTATCGAGATCATTCGCCATTCCAGGGTTCCTGGCTGGAAATCTGGCGTTTGCTTTTTACTGGGCTGCTCACAGTGAAAGTTGTGCTTGAGAATGAGTTGTCGCATCGACTGTCAAACAGAAGGGACCGTCAACAACCATGAAATATGCATTATTTACAGATAATCTGTCAGATCTGGATATTGATCAGGTTTGCGAAGAAGTGAAAAAACACGGGTTTGACGGAATAGATATTACCCTTCGTCCGGGAGGGCATGTAGTACCTGAAGATGTGGAAATGGGTTTGTCTCGTGCTTACCAGGTCGCGACGCGATCCGGAATCGAAATCCTGATGGCATCGACTGCGATAACCGGAGTAGACAGTCCGAATGCAAGAAATATCATTAAGTCGTGCGGTCATTATGGGGTACGCCAGATCAAGCTTGGGTACTGGCGTTACCATCCCTTTGGAACCCTGATCAAGCAGATTGATGCAGCCCGGAGGAAGCTTGAAAAGATTATCAAGCTCACTTCACATTATCGCATTCAGCCCTGTGTGCATGTGCATTCAGGTGACATACTTGCCAACGGCGGGGCCATCCTTTATCTGATCCTTAAAGAGTTTGATCCGAACACTGTCGGGGCCTACGTAGATCCCATGCATATGACTGTCGAAGGTGGTTTGTCCGGCTGGGAGATGGGTCTGGACCTGGTGGCTCCCTGGGTTTCACTTGTGGGAATGAAAAATTTTCACTGGATACCCGTAGAAAGAGACAGTCATGGGCAAATGCAGTTTCGAAGTCAGTATGTTCCGCTGGCAGATGGCCAGGCACCATTGCCGAGATTCATGAGACGTCTGAAAGACCTGCAGTATGATGGAACGGTGTCTTTGCACAGTGAATACAAAGGGAGTTCGAGTTTCCGAAGTTTGAACAGTGCGGAACTTATGGATCAGTCTGCTGAGGATCTGGCTTATTTAAAAAGTGTGCTCCCGTAACGAATACGAGAGGTCCTCTAATCAAGGTTCTTGGTACCACAAAAAGTGGTCAGAAGTGAGGTATAGACCTTAGGCGATGAACCGGAGGACATTACAGGTTGAAGGCACAAGAAATTAGGCCAGGATGGGTTTTACGACGCTACCGTGAACATCGGTTAGACGGAAATCACGTCCGCTGTAACGGAATGTGAGTTTCTCATGGTCGAGCCCCATCAGGTGTAAAATGGTGGCATGTAAGTCGTGAACATGAACCTTGTTCTCCACGGCAGCGAAGCCAAAGTCATCACTGGCGCCGTAGGTCATGCCTCCCTTGACGCCGCCCCCCAAGACGAACGCGACGTTTGCGGTGCCATGGTCGGTGCCAAGGTTCGTGTTCTCAGGCACCCGCCGGCCAAACTCACTGTGCACGAAGATAGCGACCTGGTCCTGCTTACCGATACGCTTCATTTCCTCGAAGAAGCCCCAGACGGCGTCGGAGCAGTACTGCAC
>CAXEIY010000086.1:0-10045 GCA_963996245.1 uncultured Planctomycetia bacterium
CGCCCAGGCTCCGTCTTGTACATGCCTGGCAATGCGAATCATATCTTCATCGCCTTCATCGGAAGCTTTCATGTCATTATAAAATTTGAAGGCAAAAACGAGCGAGACGATTGATAAACCGATAGCCAAGCCCCAAATTCCCCATTCCAGAGTTGTTGGAGGCGGGACAGCCAAACCGGATTCATGGGAATCCTGCGCCCAGACCGGCTGACTTAAGAGCAACAGGACAGCCATGACAACTAAGATCCACCGTCCTTTTACGATCCCTTGTTTTTCAATCGCATCTCTCATCCGTCTCAGTGCTCCCTGTGCTTTAGCAACAACATTTATTACTTGTTCAGTGGTGATCTCACCTTTAATCCGTATCCCTGGTATTCGCGACAAACACATATGCTTTATTCGTTCAAAGTACAGCCAGATCAGAATCGATCTGAGCTGCTTATGGAAAAGCGGGGATCGCGAAACATCCGCGGCAGTTCGGGACTACAATACACAAAAGACATATGATGCACCGGCTGCCCAGCCGGGACTTTACTGATTTTCATAAAAACTGTCAATAAGGTAACGTTACATCCTCACAATCCGCTGTCCCTATCTGAAATCAGATGGGGTAATTACCGTGATAAACGGCATGATCGTTACCGATTTCAACCCATTCTGAAAACCGGACGGTACCGCTCATAACGCACAATCAAAGGCGGCTATATGACTCGAATCGATTCGCCTCTATTTGAAATTGGCAACACCGATTACCAAGCTCTATTCAGAACTGACTTTCCCACTTGACCAGACCGATTCGATGCGTCACAAAATACAACGTATTCGCCATGTCGAACCAGATTCTCACAACACGAGTGGAACCTCATGCCCGATTTCAACTGCCCCCCCCTGGGGTCACACATGTCGATTGCCGGTGGTTACTACAAAGCGGTTGACGCCGCATCGAAAGCCGGATGTGACGTCGTACAGATATTCACAAAAAACAACAATCAATGGAAAGCCAAGCCTCTTACGGAAGATGACCGTAACCGCTTTTCAAAGGCCCTTGCTGACCACACGATTAAGCATCCCATCTCACACAGTTCCTACCTCATCAATCTGGCCAGTGCCAAAGATGAACTGTACCAGAAATCGATAAACAGCCTTGTTTTAGAACTGGAACGAGCGGAGTTTCTAGGACTGAACGGGGTTGTACTTCACCCGGGATCCTATGTAGATGGCTCACCAGAGGAGGGTATTCAGCGTATCATTCACGCCTTGAAAGAAGCACTGCAGCAAACCGCTGAACTCCGCGTACGCGTACTTCTGGAAAACACGGCAGGCCAGGGAACGGCACTGGGATGGCAACTCGAACAGCTGAAAGAAATGATAACCGGGATTTCTGTCCCGGACCGGCTCGGTGTCTGTATCGATACCTGCCACCTCTTTGCTGCGGGGTATCCTATCCAAGCACGCCAGGGTTACGAGGAAACCGTAAGTCAACTCGAAAGTTTGATTGGCCTCGATACGATCAAGGCCTTCCACGTCAATGACAGCAAACGGGAACTGGGAAGCCGGGTGGATCGACACGAACATATCGGCCGTGGCTGTATCGGATCGGATGCCTTTCGATGGCTCCTTCAGGACAAGCGATTCCAAAACACTCCAATGTACCTGGAAACAGCGAAGGGCGAGGAACAAGGAGAAGACCTCGACGTCATTAACCTGCGTACACTTCGTGAGCTGGCCCAATCCCGATAAACGGGTTTGCCCGTCCGCAAACGGGAATCTTTCCAGACATCATTTCTGACTGTTTTTATTCTGCAAACGATCGCAAGCGGCCAAGTGCCTCAACCGTCTCGGTGTGTTCCGGTCGATGTTCAAGTGACACCTCGTACCAGTAGTACGATTCTTTACTATATCCCATCTTTTCGGTGATAAACCCCATGCGATAGCAAAGTTCCCCACTGTCTACCAGTGACGTTCCATACAAATGGAGCAATTCATCGAGAACCGTTTCTGCTTCCTGATAGTAAAGCGTGACATCTTCATGTAAGCGCAGATGTTTCTCACTTGCTTCCTCCTGACCTTTTTCACCAAGGATCCTCCCGAGTTGGTGGTGCGCCTCTGAATCCATGGGACGATGCTGTAATAGTTTCCGGTAGGGTTCTATGGCCTCCTCTGGTCGATCGAGCGCCATGGCGTACTGCGCCCTCATCATGAGAATATCAGGGTTATTCGTAACCGAATCCGGAAGACCTTCTAATAACTTCCCAGCCTGAGTGACTTTTTGTAATCCGAGTAAACAACGGAACAGCCAGCTTCGAACCTGAATATTTTCGGGACGTTCGCGCAGGCAGTGCTGTAGCAGTGACTGCGATTCGGCTAGATCTTCCTGATTACCTCGTATGACATAGTTAAACGCCAGCGCAAACCGATTTTCAAATGCCGGTTCTACTTTCATGGACTGACGCAACTGAGAAATAGCCTGTCGCAATCGCTCCGGCGTTCTTGTGTCGGAATCAACCGACCATAAAAAAACCAGTAATCTTATCCGTCGCTGCAAACGCTGCGTGGGTATGTGGCGATAGGTATTCCAGATGACCTCTGCCGCCTCCGCATTGCGACCCTGCATCGACAGGATCGTGACCAGTCGCTCAAATGCGTCTGGATGGCCCTGTACCAACTGCATGCATTCTCGCAATTTTTCAACCGCTGCAACCAGCTTTCCCTGCTGTTCCAGCTGTGCCGCCTGTAAAAAATACTCGGTTGCTTCACGCCGGCGCTGTCGGATATCTTTGCCACCCAGTGGCCCCAGTATCCACAGTGCACTGATGGCTGCAAGCAACGTCAACGTCAACGCCAACCAGCCCTTACGGCCTAATCCAGAGAACGATTTTTGAGCGTTAATAAATCTGCTCCTAACAGACTGACAATGCCATACCGTCAGCACCGGGATCTGCGGCCCCTTCCAATTTCCCAGTATCAGGATCGACAGCAATTCCGTGAACCAGAGCAAGCGCGCCGTAACTATCAGGCAACCGTTCAATGGGATGACGTTTGCGCACCTCCGCACAGACGTACTCCGGAATTCTCGCATGGCATTCGATACGATCACCCTGACAATTGAAACGAGGTGCAAAAACCGCTTGTTCCATCGTCATTCCAAAATCAATCACGTTAACCAAAACCTGTGCGACTGCTGTGATAATTTTTGTAGCGCCGGGTGCCCCGATGACGATTTCCGGACATCCATCTTTATACACAATCGTAGGTGTCATTCCGGTTGTCCTCCCTTTTCCGGGATGAATTGAATTGGCATGGCCCGAATATGGATGAAAGTTCACCATCGAATTGTTGTACATGAATCCAAGACCAGGGGTAATCACCCCTGAAGACATACCCAGTGAATGAGTCAATGACAGATAATTACCCTTGTCATCCGCTGCGCAGACATGCGTGGTATGAGGGGAATCCGAATCAGCAAGACCGGTTTCAATGGGTGAACCGGAATCGATAAGCGATCTCCAGTATGACATACGTTCGGCATCCACAAGACTCTTGGCGGGAACGGATATGAACTGCGGATCGCCGTGCTGTTGATTGCGATCTGCAAAAGCAGCTTTCATCGCCATTGAAAACAGGTAGATGTAATCAGCTGAATTATGATCGTACGAAGCTAGGTCATAGCCTTCCAGAATACGAAGTATAGCAGCCAGTGTCAGACCACCGTGTGGTGGAGGGGAGGTGGAAACGCTGTAACCTCGATAAGGAACAACCACTGGTTCCACCTCACGTAGCTGGTAATCCGCCAAGTCCTGTGCGGTTAAAAAGCTCCCGCCAGCAGTCACGTCCGATATAATTTCTTCTGCCAGAAGCCCCTCGTAAAAGCTGTCCGGTCCCTCGTCGGCCAGTCGCTGCAGAGTCCTGGCATAGTCTGGATTTTGTATCTGTTCTCCCGGTTCGTAAGGACGACCCTCCGCATGAAAATAAATCCTGCGTGACTCTGCATTAAACTGAATACGGTCGAGGAAAGACACTTCTTCAGGATATTTTCGTCGGGCCTTCCAAAGATCCGACAAAGTAGTACCGACGACAAATCCTTCTCGGGCTATCCGGATCGCCGGCTTCAACGCCTCCGACCAGCTGATAGTCCCTCTTTCACGCAGTAACGAATCCAGCCCGCGAACGGCACCTGGAACACACATGGACTGATAACCAATATCGTTGACCTGCCCTTTCAGAAAAAATCCCCAGCCGTCAGGATTAGGGCGAATCACCTGATCTTCCCACATTTCATCCGAAACCCGAGCTCCGGCAACTGCCGGTGCATCGACAATATTGCTTCTACCTGTTTCCGGATTATCAGAAAAAGAACCATTGGCAATCAGATAACCACCGATTCCACACATATGCGGATCGACCACCCCTTGAACCATCGCACAAACAATCGCGGCATCCACTGCATTGCCACCTTTTTTAAGAATCTTGGCACCTTCTTCTACCGCGATTGGCTGAGGTGCAACAATCGTTCCTGCCATAACTCATTTCCTGTAACAGAACCCTGTGTCATCTGCCTTCGTCCGGATTTATCCGATCTTCAGCGGTAAACTCTCATCCTCGTCTCTCACCTTTCAAATAAGGTTTATAATCGATGCTCCGAAGATGAGGAGTCTCCATACGCTTCCCTTTCTGGTTATAGGAATCAATTAATGATGCAAGTATTCCGGTAACCAGATACGTTCGTTCCACGGGGTAACTGGGAACTCCGGTTCGGAACATCACTTCAATGTGATTACACAGAAAACTGAAATGATCACGCTGCGGCTTGGGTAAATAACACCAGGCACTTTGAATCGCGGAATCTCCCTTCATCCGCGCCGAAAAAGCAAATTCATTGATCATTCCACGTGAAAGATAGCTGGCAGCCTGAAACCCGTCACAATAATCAACCAGAAAAACAACGGCATCCGGATCTGCCTTCTGCAATTGATCCAGAGATTGAATCGCTTGTCTTGAATCCGGCACACAGTCCATCGCCGAACGGAGCAAACGGTAATCCCAGTGACCGGCCCGTGCAGCGGCCCAGGCCTGCTCTCCCTTAAGTGCCTGAACGGACTTCACTCCGGTTTCTCCACCAGGGCGACGCTCCGCTACCGTCTGCATCACTTCAAGAGTGTGAAAACCGTAACTTTCTACACCTGAAAATCCAACTCCCAATGTTGACGTCAAAGGAGCACCGCTACGAAATTCCAGAGCAGGCAGCCTCCATGTCACCGGAACACTGGAGCCGGCCATCATAGGAAAATCCAGTTCACGAGATTGTTCATACATCCATTCCGCATGTTTCCACGAATAGGAAAAGTGTTTGTCATTGTAAACTGGAACGCTCTTTCCTGATTTTCGAAACACTTTGACAATCTCTTCAAACAGACGTCTGCGTGGATAGAGCTTCTGTCCTTTTTCATTGGAAGGATAATTACCATGTTCCCCAATCAGTAGAACGGCATCCACGGCTAGATCTGAACCATCCATTGTCAGAGCTTCGGACGGTGTATCAAAAAGTGGAATCCCGTAACGCGCTGCCATACCCCGTCCGATATCGGTTTCTGGGAACTGTTCAACATACATGCTGACAACGTCACAGTGTGGTAGAAACGTTCGACCTAACACACCATACCCTTCAATGAACTTAGTAATAATGTCGTCGGCATGTGAGTATTTGAAATACGTTGTAGTAATTGCAGCCACTCGTTTTCGAGGCCCCTGGGGAACCGGAAGAAAATCAGTGGGCAATACAATTTTAGGTTCCGGGAGTGACTGACTCGGATAGACAAATTTTTTGTCCTCACTCCCTTCGCACACCGTCCCTTGAGGTTCCGCGGCGTTCGAAAGGGATCCCACCCCGAAACAGGCAAGGCTCGTTGAAGAAAGAAAATGACGCCGAGTGGCAGAAAACGCACGAACCATGATCATCTCCATGGAGTTCCTGAATGAAAACTTGTATGCACCTCTATACACTATAGCGAGGGTTGACGTAGTTAAAAAGAATCCGGAAACGGGAAGCGACCTCTCCACCCGGACAAATAAACTATAAGCAGAAAGTGGACCTTCCTATGTAACCCCTCCTCCTATCGATCTGACTACCCCCATAAACGCAAGAACTCAACTATGAAACTCACGGCAATAGAAACCATTCCCATACGCGTCCCGCTGAAAAAAGGGATGACCACCAAAACAGCTCACGGTGAACATATTGATTCACCCTATGTGGTCCTGCGAGTCCACACAGATGAAGGACTCATCGGGCTCGGCGAAGCCACCGTATCTCCTCGCTGGACAGGAGAAACTGCAAAGAGCTGCATTGATATCATTGAAAACCTCATTACACCAGCACTGCTAGGGGCGGATCCCACCAATATTACAGACGCATGCAGCCGAATGGCCCGAGCTGTGAAAAACAATCCTTTTACCAAAGCTGCGGTTGAAATGGCCCTGTGGGATATCGCCGGAAAATCGAAAAACTGCCCCGTTTACGAACTTCTGGGTGGCCGTGTTCGACCATCTATTCCAATCAAAATGGTGGTAGGTGCATTCGAACTGGAAAAAGTACGAGACCTCACTCAAACCTTTCTCGACTGGGGTGTCCAGTCACTTAAAGTCAAAGTCGGACTCGACATGAAAGCTGATCTTGCCCGTGTTCATACCGTAAGAGACATGGCTGGAACGGACATTTCCATTGGGATCGATGCCAACGGTGGCTGGAGCTGGGCTACTGCAAAACAGGCCTTATCCGAGCTCGAATCACTCAACATTCTCTTTGCAGAGCAACCCATTGCACCGGATCACCCGACCGATCTCGCGCTTCTGAGACAAAGTACGATCATCCCTATCATGGCCGATGAAAGTATTTTCACACTTCAGGAAGCCCACCTGCTTACTTCACTCCGAGCATGCGATATCTTGAGCGTATATCCCGGGAAACATAGCGGTATTCAAGGAACGCACGCTATCACTCACGTCGCCCAGGCAGCCGGAATCCAATGCAGCATCGGAAGTAATCTGGAACTTGGAGTAGGAACGGCGGCTATGATTCAAATTGCCGCGGCGATCCCGACAATCAACAGCGAGCGATTTCCAGCAGATATCATCGGCCCACTCTATCACGAGACAGATCTGCTAAAAGATTCGCTGCAACTGGGACCTTCCCATGCATCGATTCCAACCGGACCGGGACTGGGCGTGGAGCTTGATGATGAAAAACTACAGCACTGGAGAGCGTAAACCATAACTGGTTTCGGCATTCAAGTCATATGGTTAACTGGCAGTACCTTTAAATTAAAGCAAGACAATTACCCACATGTGAAGAGCCATCCGGTAATGTTTGGGACCAGAAGGTCCTTCATCCGGTTTACAGTGTCCATTCAACCATTTATGGAAACCCTATTTGACATGAGCGTACTCGAGCAGATCAAGCAGGCCATTCAACCAGAACGACTCCTTCAAACTGCCGTTCGTTTGATTGAAATACCAAGTCCAACATGTAACGCGACCGAGGTAGCGGACTGCCTTGCGTCCATGCTTACAGAGGAAGGTTTTGATGTACAACGACCGGAAGCAGGATGGACCACAGCGCCCGCAGTAGTGGTCCGATACCGTACTCCGCGCCCGGGAAGAACCCTCCAAATTAATGGACATCTCGATACGGTGCACCTGCCCTTCATTCCACCCCGTGTTGAGAACGGCATTCTTTATGGCAGCGGCGCATCGGATATGAAAGGCGGACTGGCTGCCGGAATCGAAGCGTTACGCGTGTTAAGAGAGACCGACACATTGCCTGCGGGGAATATTCTGTTAACGGCTCATGATCTGCACGAAAGCCCCTGGGGAGACGGCACTCAGATTGATGGATTGATTGACGAGGGTTATGTCGGGGATGCGGTTCTCCTGCCGGAATACCTTCATGACCAGTTACCCATTGCCGGACGAGGTCTGGCTATCATACGAATCACCGTAACACGTAGTGGAGACCCGGTGCATGAGGTACTGGGCGGAATTGAACAACCGAGTGTTATAACTACGGGCGCCGCCTGTATCAGTCGACTGGCCGATCTTGATCGTGAACTGCGTGACAATACGCATGAGGTAGCCGGCCGTGACAGTGTTTTTGTCGGTCAGATTGAAGCAGGGGAAATTTTCAACCAGTCACCAACACAACTTAAACTGGCAGGCACAAGACGCTGGATCCCAGGTACTGATGCCCGCGAGGTCCGTCAACAGTTTGATGATTTAATAGCGGGACTTAACCGGGAAACAGAAACCGAAACGGACGGAAACTTTATGTTTTGCAGAGACGCTTTTGAACTGGATCCCGGCCACGACTTCGTAACCGCCTTTCAGGAAACCTGCAAAGCTGTAATGGGGAACCCCCTGCCAACGGGTGCCAAACCTTTCGTAGATGACGGTAATACTTTTATGGCTCGTGCCGGCATCCCAGCTATTACCCATGGCCCTCACGCAACCGGCGCTCACACCCTCCAGGAACAGGTACCCGTTGCTGAACTCGTTCGAGTCGCCCTGGTTTACGCACTAACGGCCGTTTCATTCTGTCCTTCACCCGATCTGAAAGGTTCCGAATCACTATGAATAACCAAATGTTGATCCCTGAGAAAAACAGATCTGCCTTTCTGAAACCATCCTGGATCGCAAGGTGAAATCAGATGAAACTCAGCAACTATTCATTAAACTACAGCAATCACTCACTTGACATATTTGGTTTTCTTGAACGGTGCCGACAACTGGGTGTCGAAGGCGCCAGCATCCACATACGTAATCTTCAAACTACGGAAATCGAATATCTAAAAAAGATTCGCCGCTCCTATCTCGACCAAGGTTTGGCAATTTCCATGTTTACGGTCACTACCGATTTTTCCACAACTGACCGGATCGATAGCGAATTAGTCAAAACTGAACAGGCTCTCCACATTGCTCAGTTCCTTGGTGCCCCACTGTTACGGGTTTTTGCAGGCTCTCCACGAATAGAATCTGAACGGGATGCAGCTTTTCGATCGGCTTCGGATGGCATCCGACAAGTCTGTGATATCGCTTCCAAAATCGGAATCCCCGTTGGACTTCAGAACCACAATCATGGTGCGCTGGTCCGAACCGGATCGGATGTACTGCGCATGAATGAAATGGTAAGCCACGACAACTTCACGTTCATTCTCGACACCGGACAATTTGCAGGATCCTCCAGTATTTCAAACTCTCTTCCATCAGACCTGTCACAAGAAAATTACCTGGAAAGCATCCGACTTACGGCACCTCTGGCCCGTTATGTACGCACCAAATTCTACAAACCGGGGAACCGGGGAGAAGAACCACTGGTTCCGTACGATGCGATTTTTGACATCTTGCGCAGCGTCCATTATTCGGGATTCCTTGATGTGGTATATGAACCTCGACCAGACATTTGCGCCCCAGGAGAAGCGATTGAAACCGCTATTCCCAGAATTCTAAGCTTTCTAAGGTCACACATATCCTTAGCTGATCCATCCATTCTCACTGCCCATGAACCGGGGCCCCGGGAGCGCAAAGGATATGCCGATCTGAACCACACCCCGTTGTTTGATAAACCCGAAACACAAACACTTCATTCCGTTTCGTTTCTCGAGGGGCCAGCAGTCAGTCGCAGAGGCGATGTCTACTTCACCAACATTCCTGCTTCACAGATTTTAAAATGGGACACCGGAACAAATGAAGTCCATGTGTTCCGTGAACCCAGTAATGCGGCTAACGGTCTCGCTTTCAATCATGAAGGACAACTGCTGGCATGTGAAGGAGGAGGACGCGTAACTCAAACGAACCTTAAAACCGGAGCAATGCGTGTTCTCTCAGATCACTACAATCAGTTTCCACTTGGTGCTCCCAACGATCTGGCTCTCGACAGCCGGGGAAGAATATTTTTCACCTCACGGCTCGCTAATCAAAACCCCGACATGGGCAATGTAAACGCGGTCTATCGAATTGACCCAGATGGCAGAACCGATCGTGTATTAAGCTGGCC
>CAXEIY010000087.1:0-30969 GCA_963996245.1 uncultured Planctomycetia bacterium
GAAATGTTCGCAAATATCTATTCCGGGTACGTTTGTAGAAACCGGTTTAAAATCACCTCGAAAATCACGAGGTGCATCCGGTTTCATGTCAAAGGTGTCCAGTTGACTCGGACCACCGAAAAGGTATACCAGAATGCAGGCTTTGGCCTGTCCAAAACCTTGTGAATTTAAAGGTTGCATGGCCTCCGCATGCGGTGTTTTCAGATTAAGGAGGTGTTCGAGTGACAAGCCAAATGTGGAGAGACCGCCGATACGCAACAGCTCACGGCGTGAGTTAGGCTGGGTTCTAGGAGTCATAGATTGGAAGAAAGGCAACATGGGCGTATTTTCCCAGATGGCTGACATTTCAGGGTTTGAGGTCCTTCAATAGTCGTTGTTTTATTCTGAACCCTCTGCCACGAATAACAAGCTAAATAACGATTATTATAGGGACTCGTGTCGAATCTGTTCCTTCTGTCGTGTGGTATTCGCTTTGCGATACATATATAGATAAGATATCGCCGGTACTCGTGTACAGGTTACTTTTGTTTCACGATTAATGTGTGGTGTGATCATCAGGAGGCTTGAAAAGATGTCTGTTCCCCTTTTCTCTGATGCTTCAGAAATGAGCCAAAAACCGCTGTCCATCTCTCAATTAACGATGGCAGTCAAGAATCAGATTGAGCCGAAGTTTGAAGATGTCTGGGTAGTTGGAGAGATATCTAATTGTAAACCTTGGCGTAGTGGTCATATTTACCTGACTCTGAAAGACAACCAATCGCAACTTAGGTCTGTTATCTGGAAAGGCGTTGCAAATCGGTTGCGATTTGAAATGGAGGACGGACTGGAGGTGGTTGCGCGCGGTCACTTGGAAGTCTATTCTCCGCGTGGTGAATACAGCTTGATTATTGAACAGATTCATCCGAAAGGTCTCGGTACTTTGGAATTAGCTTTTCGTCAGTTACGCGAAAAGCTTCAGAAAGAGGGCCTTTTCGATTCTGAAAGAAAAACGGAGTTGCCTTTTTTCCCGAGGCGGATTGTACTGGTCACAAGTCCATCTGGAGCTGCTGTCCGTGACTTGTTACAAGTGATACTTCGTCGAATGCCTGGGAGCCGAATATGGGTCAGTCCAGTTCGAGTTCAGGGAGAAGGGGCCGCTTCGGAAATTGTTGATGCTCTGAAAACAGTAGATTCTTTGAATATGGATGTGGCCATACTTGCAAGGGGTGGAGGGAGTTTGGAAGATCTCTGGTGCTTCAACGAAGAATCAGTTGTAAGAACAATTGCTGGTATGAGGACTCCAGTGGTAACTGCCATTGGGCACGAAGTGGATGTTACCCTCTCGGATCTGGTCGCTGATCAGCGTGCATTAACTCCGAGTGAGGCAGGGGAATTAGTGGTTCCGGATCGTCAAGAGCTGGCCGGATGGTTAATGGGATTGTACCGGCAGCTTACCGGATCTGTGTCCGGACGTATAAACAGTGCTCGCATGGCACTGGATGCACTGGCCAGTCGCCCAGTGCTTAAGCGTCCTCAGGAGCATATTTACCAGGCAACTCGGGAATGTGATGAATGGGGTGAACGTGCACGCCGCGCTGTCATTGCCCGGTTTTCGGACAGTCATCAGGAAATGGAAAAACTCTCGCGGACACTGGAGTCGCTCAGTCCAGTAAAGGTGCTCGGGCGAGGCTACAGCTTAACTTACTCAGAAACAATGAAAACATTACTCAAGGATCCGTTTCAGGTTGTAAAAGGTGATTTCATACGAACGTATTTGTCGGGTGGAGAGGTGTTAAGTCGTGTAGAAGAAGTGAGGGATCAGAAAACCGTGGATTTAGGTTAACAGGTTGGTAACAATGCGTTTTGTAGCACTGATGAATAGAGGAAAATAGTGGGTAAGAAAAAGTCCGAATTAACGTTTGAGCAGTCATTGGACAAGCTCAAAGAAATTGTGAAACGCTTGGAAGACGGGAACGTCGGTCTCGAAGAATCCTTGTCGTCCTATCAGGAAGGTGTATTGCATCTGAAACGCTGCTACACCACTCTTCAAGAGGCGGAAAAGACGGTCGCTCTGATTTCGGGGGTCGATGACGATGGAACGATCCTAACCGACGTTTTTGATGCGACAGCGACCATTGAAAACCATCGCACAGTGGATAAAGTGGCGAAGAAAGAAGTTTTGAACGAAAGTGAGAGTGATTCCGGACAGGGGGACCAAGGAAAACCCAAGGCGCGCTCTTCAAAAAGGACCAGGAAGGTTACACCGAAGAAATCTTCAGGCCAGGAGGGAATGGAAGGTGAACCACTCTTCTAGTCAAACATCTTCGACAACGCTGGATTTTTTGAAGCCTCTGGTGGTACAGATCGAAGAGCGTCTGGAGCAGTTTCTAGAGCTGAACGAAGGATGTCCAAGTTCCCTTCGGGAAGCGATGCATTATAGTCTGATGGCGGGAGGAAAACGGTTACGTCCTGTTTTGGTGTTGCTCTCTAATGAGGCCTGCGGAGGACAGATCGGCTCGGCCATGCCCGCGGCGTGTGCAGTTGAGATGGTACATACATATTCATTGATCCATGATGATCTTCCTGCGATGGACGATGACGATCTTCGGCGTGGTCAGGCAACGAATCATGTTGTTCACGGAGAAGCCATGGCCATTCTTGCGGGTGACGCGCTTTTAACGCTGGCCTTTCAATTATTGTCTCAGGAAATTCAGCCTGCGGAGTCTGCTGTGGCTTGTTGTCGGGTCTTGTCGGAAGCGGCTGGTGCGTGTGCGCTGGTAGGAGGTCAAGTGGATGATCTTTATCATGAAAAGATTACCAGATCGACCACCGAAAATTCCGAAGCGTTGGTCCGTGACCTGGAAGCTATTCATAATCGAAAAACGGGAGGATTGATGAGAGCATCTTTGCTGTTGGGAGGAATAGTGGCAGGAAGTGGCGACGACGAACTGGAACGGTTGGGGCGTTACGGATCAGCTCTGGGACTGCTTTTTCAGATTACGGACGATTTACTGGATGAACATGGTGACGAAAGCCAGATGGGTAAACGGGTGAGAAAAGATTCGGATCGTGGCAAACTGACGTATCCAGGAGTTCTGGGAATAACTGAAAGTAGGCGAAGGGCAGTTGCGTTAGCAGAACTGGCAATGTCAGAGGCACGTACCTTTATGGGGGGGGACAAATTAGAAGCACTTGCGGAGTTTGTTTTGTCACGAAGTCGATAGCTGGTGTCCAGACGTCTGCGGATCTTTTTTTGTGACATTTCGGGGTGGCCATCGACGTATGCAGAAACGCACACTATGATACGGGTTCAGGATGTCGAAGGATCGCTGACTGTGGATGAGGAAATACTAAAGTATGTATGAGTTGCTTTCTAAGCTGGACTGTCCTTCTGAGCTTCGATCTTTTTCAGAAAATCAGAAGTTGCAATTAGCGGAAGAAATCCGCAATGCACTCTGTGCTGTGGTCAGCCAGCGAACGGCGCATTTTGCATCAAATCTCGGGGTGGTGGAACTTTGTATCGCCCTGCACGCTGCTTTCGATTTCAGAAAAGATCGCTTAATTTGGGATACTGGACATCAGGTGTATCCCCATAAGCTGGTTTCCGGACGCTTATCCGAATTTCCTACCATTCGAACCAAGGGTGGCTTGATGGGGTATCCGAATCCCCACGAAAGCCCGTTTGATTTATTTATGACCGGTCATGCCGGTTGTAGTGTTTCCTGCGCATTAGGACTTAAAACAGGAGACGATCTTCTGGGAGAGACGGGCCAGCGCTCCGTGGCGGTAATAGGTGACGGTGCCCTTCCAAGTGGAATCGTGTTTGAGGCGTTAAATAACGCGGGAGAATTACAGAAGGATCTTCTAGTTGTTCTTAATGATAACAAAATGTCAATTTGTCCTCGTACGGGAGGTCTTGCAAAGTACCTTGATCGAGCGAGGATGGCTCCTTTCTATGAGAACAGCAAAAGAGAACTACACAAATTGGTCAGCAAGGTTCCGGTGGTGGGAGATTCTGTAGAAAAAGTACTGGTACAGGCTAAAGACGCACTGAAGTCTTCGTTGCATGATGGAATGATATTTGAAGAATTGGGCTTTCGATATTTCGGCCCCATTAACGGCAACGATCTGACTGTGTTGCGCGAGTATCTACAGTTAATCAAGGATGCAAAGGGACCGGTCCTGCTTCATGTACTGACCGAGAAGGGACATGGTTTTAGACCTGCTATTGAAGATCCCGTTAAGTTTCACACACCACCTCCGTTTCAGCGTGAAGATCAGAAGGTGATTTCGATCAAGAGTTCGTCATCACGTACTTACACACATGCCTTCAGCGAATCGATCTTGAAAGTGATGGGTGACGATGAACGAGTGGTGTCAATTACTGCTGCTATGTGCCAGGGAAACAAGCTCGAAAAGGTTAGAGAGGTGTTTCCTGAAAGGTTCTTTGATACTGCGATTTGTGAATCTCATGCAGTGGCTTTTGCTGCAGGATTGGCCAAAAGCGGTGTTCGGCCCATCGTCTCGATTTACTCTACATTTTTACAACGAGCGTTCGACCAATTGTTCCAGGAAGTGGCGTTACAAAATCTACCGGTTATGTTTTGCCTGGATCGTTCAGGTGTCGTGGGTCCGGACGGCCCCACTCATCACGGGGTTTTCGACACAGCATACCTGCGGATGTTTCCTAATTTTGTTGTAATGGCCCCGGGTGATGAAGCGGATGTACCTGAAATGGTGAACTTTGCATTGACACAGGATAATCCGGTTTCCATTCGGTATCCGAAATCGAATTTGGAGCAGGTTGAACGTGCTGTTTTACCTGTTGAATTGGGTAAGTCGGAAGTGATCGAATCAGGGCATGACGGGATGATTATTGCTTATGGCTCATTATTAGCTACCTGCATGAAGGCAGCTGAGAGATTGCGTTCCGAAGGACTTGATGTGGGGGTTGTTAATGCACGATTTGCAAAACCACTGGATCGAGAAACACTTTTCAGCACAATTCAAAATGCGGCGTTTGTATTGACCGTTGAGGAAGGCACGTTATTAGGCGGATTTGGTAGTGCGGTTCTGGAAGCAGCCCATGCGGAGTCGGTACCTTGTAGTCATTTAAAGTGTCTAGGTGTAACGGATAATTTCGTGGAGCATGCGGAGCGCGCGGAATTGCTTGCAGATCTGGGGCTGGATGAGGATGGAATTGTTCGGGCGGCGCTTGTGCTTGCCAAGGAACAGGGCGTACTGGCTCAGGGTCAGAAGGTCGGTTAACGGACGAAGAGGTCCTCTCCCGAGGCATCCCAGGGCATCACCGTTGTTGACAGGTAGTGTGTGTGGTTCGTGGCTGTGTTCTTCTAACCACCAGGATAAAGGATTACTGACAGGTAGATTCGTGACGGTATCCAGCTCGGATAGCTCTGGCTTGCTATTATTTGTACTGGGGCACTCAAAGCGACCTCGTGTGGCCGAAGAGGCAGTGCGGTTACGCAAGGAGCTCGGTTCCGAATGTCAAATTGTTGTATTTGACCTCGAGCAGAAAACGGAGCTCTCAAGTCACTCAGCAGATCTTGCCATTGTGCTTGGGGGTGATGGTGCCATTCTTAGAGCGGCTCGGCAGATGGGCTATAATCAGGTTCCGGTACTAGGAGTAAATCTTGGTAAACTCGGTTTTCTTACGGATCTTTCACCGGACGAACTCTATCAGCGTTTACCTGAAATATTACAGCGTGAATACCATGTAGTTAGCCATTTAATGTTTGAAGTTACCTGTGAGCGACAACAGGGTACATGTGAAGTGTTTCTGGGTTTAAATGAAGTTCTTATTGGTGCACCAACAGCGTTTCAGATCACGGAAGTTGATTTATCAATTGATGGTGAGCTAGTTACCTCTTACAGTTGTGACGGTCTGATGGTGGCGACGCCAGTCGGATCTACCGGGCACAGTCTGAGTGCTGGGGGGCCGGTTCTACGTCAGGATCTGGATGCGTTCTCAATAACTCCCATCTGCCCACACACCCTTACGAGCCGCCCACTGGTGGATAGTGCTGACCGTACGTATGAACTGGTTATTCGAAATAGGGATTCGCTTCTGGTAGTAGATGGGCAACAACGTCTGCAGTTGAATAAAAATGATCGTGTTTCGATCCGACGTGCTCCGGTGCGTTTCCAGTTGGCACGTCTTGCGGGACACAGTTATTATCGGACACTTCGTTTGAAGCTTGGTCTTGAAGGTCATCCGAATTACAGCCCCGATGCAAACTCAACTTCTGCCGAAGATTAGAATGCCGAGCGGGTCTGGTAACGGCTGTATTCAGGCAGCTGTTGACCGGACGTCCCGATGGCATGGCACAACGATTCACTGGAAATGGGGATGACCAGGCATCGGATTGCTTGTAGTTACACTCTATGTTCGAAGGTGGTTTTACGGTTGTTTTACGGGAAGCGGTGATCCCAGGGTGTCTTTGTTAGGGGCAAATCCCCTTCCGTCAACGTCGACCCATATGGGGTTAGAAACAGCGACCGGACGGGTATTCTGATGAGCAGAACCTACTACCGGTCCCAGTCGAAGGTGTTCCCCAATTGCGACTACGATAATGTGTGTGTCACGGTCGACAGAAATCGGGATATTCTGGTCAAATTTCAGCGTGCTGGATTGGAATCGTTGGGGGGTATTGGTTCGAGTGAAATTCAGCCTGGGATCAAGGCGTCCGTTGAGCAAAATCTGGACGCGGTCGATGTCAAACCAGTTGGGGCATTGTACTCGAACATGTAGTAGGCCTTGGCCATCTAGAAGAACGAAATCTTCTCCAGGTCCGACCGTTTGATCGTTGCGGTTCTGAGCTCGTTGTCTGAGAGTGACTTCCAGAAAGGGGCCATTCGTTAGTACCATCTGTCCGTTTTCTGCGGCATGCACCACATCACCTGTTTTAATGCGATCGGGATTGTCGGTGTTGGATCGAATGTAATTACGCAGCCACCCTGAACCGTGGAAATTGTAGTGGGCATCCGTGTTGACGGTGCCGGGGATGCGGTATCCCTGGTTCAATAATTGCAACCAATGGAATATCCTGCGACCCCGTCCAGGGGCAGGTAACGGTACTCGGTCAAGTATGAATTCCGGTGGATGGACTTCCATCGCATCCATGTATGCGAACATTTTTTCGTAACCTTTATCGGGCACGCCGTCACCATTTTTGTCAAAAAACAGATGTCCGATATCGGGATGATTGGTTTGTACCAACTTGTCGCTATTGTCATCCCATAGAGCCAGTCGCTCTATCTGGACCTCCGGGTCATCATCACGAACAGGCGCGCCGCCATCTTGTGTGTGAGGGCTATGGGGCAGAGGGAAGGCATTCTGATGATTAACGGTTCCCGGGACATGGGTAAGTTCCATGCCCGAACAGGTGGAAATAAAGTCATCAATATCGAGTCGATCAATATGGTCAGCATATGTAGATATGCGATTGTGTTCTGTGCAGGGAGCAAATTCAATGTGTTCGCACACCAGGTTAAGAACACGACCAAGCTGGCTCGACGTGTTGTCTCCTGAGGGGCTCGAATGACTGTGAAAATCAGAACTAATCCAACCTTTTGTGTTTACAGATCGGATAAGCTTGCCTTTCAAAACAGCCGTCTCACCAGCACGAACTGTGATAGAAGTGAAAATCGCGTCAAATTCAGGACCATGGCTGATGATAACATCATAGGTTCCAGGTGGGATCTTGTGATGGAAACGACCTTTAGGAGCATAGGTAACATTGCCTACTAGATAATCACCGCTATCGGGACCGAAATCGGGATTTAGGGTTCCTGAAGTGCCTCGAAATTCTATTTTGCAGGGAACAGCACGCCGTGACTGGTCACGAATTCTGCCACGCACGTATCCCGAATTGGGCAGTTGGAAAACATGTCGGCTGGAAGATGTGTTCGCTTTTATCTCAAGAGGCCATTCATTCTTTCCATGGCCCAGTGCAGAAATCTTTACACGGTGAATTCCTGTCGGAAGGCGGAAGCGGAGTTCCCCTTTTTCTTGAGTGCGCCCGTTGGCATATGGAAGATTACGGCCTTCGGAATTCACAAGGACGTCTGCATGGTCAATGGGGCCTCCAGATGAATCCTTGACGGTTATTTCCACAAGGGGGTCATGATGCCCTTGAATGGACCGTGCAATATGTTTGGCATCGAAAAGGTTTTTTGCGGGAAAGATGTAGCGCGATTGACGGTAATGGTTCCCCGGTTGGAGGCTGAAGTGCTTTCCTGAAGTGTTTTCATATCTAAGAATGGAATTGCGATTGTTACTTGTGCTGTTGATTACATGATTTTGATCGATCACGCCGTAAGCTTGCTCGAACCATTTGTCAAACACCCAGAAGAGATCGAGGCGGCCATCAGGAGATTTTTCGAAGGTGCGTTCGGCACGTACGGCGTCCTCTAAGGCGAAACTCAGTGAAGTGGTTCCCGTGTTTGTGTAAACCGTTTCGACAAGAACATAGGGATTACTGTCGGTGATTGTGTAAGAGAGCTCCACTGCCGGTGAATCAATCGCCGTTTGCGCATAACAAGATAGCGTGATGGAATCAGCAGAGACGCGAAGTGAGTCGGGATTCTGGCCAGGTCGTATACGTGAACCGAGGGCGGTTACTTTCTTGAAGCGAAAGGAAAAAGTTTGGTTGCCCGGATAGAATGCACAAAGCTGATCACTTGGATTATCACGCGTCGTGAGATCTATTATGGTGCCGCCGACATTACGCACCTGCATGTTGGCATGGCGTCCTGTAACAGGTTTGGCAACCACGGCGATCAGATGCTCGTTGCGTAACACATAGTCACCATAGATCGCGTCTACCTCTTTACCACGAGGAGCGAAACGTTTCCAGTTGTACTGATTAAGTGTGACGAGGTCTGCTGCGTCAGTACATGCTTGTTCTGCGAGGAGAAAGACACTGGCGAAAAGCAAGGCTTGGATATACGTATATTTGCATAGCTTGCGTTGACAAAATGACACTCGACTATCTCCTGATGGCTGACAATTAAAAGTCCGCAGATCGTATTTGGTGGTAGAATAGAAAGTATACATGACCGATACAAGACAATAGGGACGGGAAGCTTTGCAACGTCTGATAGATTCGTTGCCCTGAGAAAGTGTTTTAATATGTTATGAAAAGCCAGTTGTGTTTCTTGGTTGTTGGAGAATGTGGAAGTTATGCGTTTTAAGCCCAAAGGTGCGGATAGCGAAAACTTAGCGAAGATTTATTCCAAAGCTTCAAATGCGAAAGGTACCCGAGTGGAAATCAAACGATGGGTGATGCCACTGGTGATCTTGCTTTTGATTACGGGAAATGGATATCAGTTCTTAACACAGTGGGTGACCAGTGAAGAAAAAGTGGTCTATGAATCCAAGCCGATGACAGATCAGCAGGTCGTTGACCGTTTTCATCAAATTTTTTATGAGAATGGCAATACGCACTGGTTGAACAGGTGGCTGGATATTTCAACCCTGCAAAATCCCAATGATGCCTGGATGGTTCAAGAGATAATTTCAGAAATCAAACCAGACTTTGTTGTGGAGGCAGGAACCTACCATGGAGGTAGTGCGGCTTTATGGGCAATGGTTCTGGAACAGGTGAATCCGTCCGGTAGGGTAATTTCGATTGATATCGAGGATAGATCGGAAAAGGCACGGGAACTGCCGATATGCCAGGAACGGGTTGATTTTATTATCGGTAGTTCAACGGACCCTTCAATCGTAAATCAGGTAAAACAACGTACGGAAGGAGGAACGGTGCTGGTGATACTGGATTCAGCTCATAACAAGAAACACGTGTTAGAAGAGATGAATCTCTACGCATCTCTGGTATCGCCAGGAAGTTATCTTCTGGTTCAGGACAGCAATGTCAACGGTCATCCAGTTAAACCCGACTACGGTCCCGGTCCAATGGAAGCATTGGAAGAATTTCTGGAAGAGAATGAAGGGTTTGAGATTGATAGCAATCGTGAAAGATTGCTTTTTACAATGCATCCGAGAGGTTATATCAAGCGGTTACTGTAGCATTACGGAAATGCGACAGGGTTGAACGTCTTAGAAGTGTAGGACGAAAGATGTTTCCATGAAATGAGTCCATGGCGTGGAGTGATTGGGACATCGGGTACATACGAGTTGGTTAATGGTTCTGAAGAGAGAGGGCAGAGCAGAGATTGCTGAAAACAATTCTGAGGAGACATTCATGGCTGAAATAAAACAGGGCTTACGTCGCAGCCCCGCATTAATGTCACGGTTTGACACGGCCCTACTGGTGGTAGATGTTCAAGAGAAATTGCTGAATTTGATGGATCGGCGTGAAGTCGTTGTCTGGAATATCCGTCGACTAGTCGAAACAACGGGAATACTTGAAATGCCGATGTTTTGTACGGAACAATACCCGAAGGGATTGGGGGCGACTGTGTCGGAATTGGCACCTTTGTTGAGAGAACGTACAAGTAAGACATCGTTTAGTTGTTGTGGTGAGCCGGGATTTCTCGAACAGGTGCGTGCCGGCGACCGTCCCAAGATATTAGTTGTGGGAATAGAGACGCATGTCTGTGTACAGCAGACAGTATATGATCTTATGAGTGAAGGTTTTCACGTGTATGTCCCCATTGATGCCGTGGCCAGTCGGTTCAAGGAAGATTATAAATGGGC
This sequence comes from uncultured Planctomycetia bacterium, assembly GCA_963996245.1. GTDB lineage: Bacteria > Planctomycetota > Planctomycetia > CAXEIY01 > CAXEIY01 > CAXEIY01. Next base: position 10,658 of record CAXEIY010000087.1, read on the forward strand.
CCTGCGTCGCATGGATTCTGCTGGGGCGACGATCACAACGACCGAATCGGTTATTTTCGAATGGTGTGAGACGGCTTCTGCATCGGAGTTCAAGGAAATCAGTCGTCTGGCAAAGGAATCCCGTCCGGACATGCCCAGTTGAGCGGAGCGGGGATAGCTGAGGCAATTGGGAATAAGTTCTTTGGCTTGATAGGATGGTTGAAAGGGAAATGGGCGATGGTTGATGACTCAGGGAAAAAATCAGGTTCTGCTGAATCGAATAATCATTTTCCAGATGTGCGAATGCGACGCTGTCGTCAGCACCCGCGGTTACGTACATTGGTTCGTGAAAATGTGATTTCTGTGACGGATATGATTCTTCCCCTGTTCGTGCGACACGGAGAAGGAATCAAACAGCCCATTCCTTCTATGCCTGGACAATTTCAGATGACCCTGGATCATTTAGTGGTTGAGGTTCGTGAGATTGCTCAGCTGGGAATTCCCGGAATTATTCTTTTCGGAATACCGGACAACAAAGATGCTCAGGGGTCCGATGCTTGTGATGACCATGGGATTATTCAACAGGCGGTTCGTGCAGTGAAAGACACCGCTCCGGATTTGCTGGTCATTACGGATGTGTGTTTTTGTGAATTTACGGATCATGGTCATTGTGGGATTATCAAGGAACGCAATGGGCAGCTGGACGTTGATAATGATGCGACGCTCGACTTGTTAGCTTTGCAGGCGGTTAGTCATGCTCGTGCAGGGTCTGACGTGATTGCCCCCAGTGGCATGATGGACGGAATGGTAAAGGCGATTCGGCACGGCCTGGATAGTCAAGGATTTGAGCATCTTCCGATATTGAGCTACGCAATCAAGTATGCTTCTGCTTTTTATGGACCTTTTCGCGATGCAGTAGACAGTGCCCCTCAGTTTGGGGATCGTCGCACCTATCAAATGGACCCTGCCAATGGAAGGGAGGCTCTTCGTGAACTTCATCTCGATGTGCAGGAGGGGGCTGACATCGTTATGGTTAAGCCAGCGTTAAGTTTTCTGGATGTAATCCGGCAGGCACGTGAATCCCATCCTGAAATACCGCTTGCTGCATACAATGTCAGTGGTGAATACGCCATGGTCAAAGCTGCTGCAGCCAATGGTTGGCTGGACGAGCGTCGAATAGTTGAAGAGATTCTGACATCTATTAAGCGCGCAGGAGCCGATATGATTGTCACCTATTTTGCAAAGGATGTCGCGCACTGGTGACGGGGAAAGGGTCAGTTCACTTGTACTAACTCGATCAGCATTCCGTCCGGACCTTTGGCGCAGACGACATGTTTGGCATCTGGCGCGGACACAGGTTCCGCCAAGAATTCGACTCCCTGGCTTTTAAGTTTCTGGTGGGCAGCCGGCACATCGTCCAGGATAAAGGTAAGCCAACGCACACCCGACTGAAAATCAAAAGAACGTTGGTCCGGTGGATTTTCAATTTCCATCAGCTTGATCAGGGTATGCCCGGCTTGTAGGCGAACTTGGCGAAACTTGCTGGGAGCCAGTTGAGCGCCGACGGCAACCGATTCCGGAATCTGGATATCGAGAACGACTTCGAATCCAAGTAAATCACGGTAAAAGTGCAGGGAAGTGTCAAAGTCACTGCAGACAATTCCCAAATCAACAGCTGGATGAACCATATTCAGAGGTGATGTCATGATTCAGAGTCCTGTTAGGTTACAAACAAAGGGGATTGTTTCTAAACGAGAAAATCGAGATCGGCCCCCAGGTGAGCTTGTTCGACATGTTGTGCGTACAGACGTTGCCATCCACGTTGAGGGACATCTGGTTTCCGCCATGACGAGCGACGGTCACGAAGGATCGTTTCATCGACGGTCAGGTTAATCTTTTTATTGGCTAAATCAAGTTCGATAAGGTCACCGTCTTTCACCAGTGACAGAGGTCCTCCAACTGCGGCCTCGGGTGAGCAGTGTAGTACAACCGTTCCAAATGCTGTTCCGCTCATACGGGCATCAGACACACGTACCATATCCTTTACACCTCGTTCGGCCAGGTAACGAGGAATAGGCAGAGAACCCGCTTCAGGCATCCCTGATCCGACCGGCCCTGCATTACGTAGAACCAGAACATGATCAGGCGTGATTGCCAGAGTCGGGTCATCAATCCGTTCAGAGACTTCCTGCAGAGAGTCAAAGACAACGGCCGGCCCCTTATGCTGACACAATGCAGGAGTGGCGGCCGAGGATTTGATTACAGCACCCTGAGGGGCCAGTGTTCCTTTCAGAATGGTGAGTGAGCCCGTCACACCTATGGGCTGATCCATTGTTGAGAGCACGTTTTGCCAGGCGGGCGGATCGGGGGTCAGGGAGAGTCGTTCCTTCAGTTGTGTACCTTCGATGGTGAGTGTGTTCATGTGAAGTACAGACTCGAGGGATTTGAGCAGGACGGGAACACCACCAGCATGGTGCATGTCTTCAAGCCAGTACTCTCCACTTGGTCGGCAGTTTGCCAGAAGGAGAGTCTCGTCAGCAATACGGGAAATATCTTCGATCGAGAATGCGATGCTGGCACGTCGCGCAATGGCGATCAAATGAATGATCGCGTTGGTCGAACCGCCCAAAGCCACCAGACAGCGAGTCGCATTTTCCAGTGATTTCAGAGTAACCAGTTCACGGGGGCGAATGGGTTCCCTGGTGAGCTGTGCAGCTACCCGTCCGGAGGCTACCGCATTACGCAGTCGATCACCGCTTGCATTAGGGGCTGTAGCGCCCATTGGAAGCATCAGACCGAGTGTTTCGACGATACAGGACATGGTAGAGGCGGTGCCCATGACCATACAGGTCCCGCCGGTTGTGCAAAGAGATTTTTCCAGTTCAGGGAGACATTCTTCCGCAATACTTCCCGCGCGATAATCGGACCACAGAGAGCGGCAGTCTGTACAGGCGCCGATGCGATTGCCCTGCCATTGTCCAGTACGCATTGGTCCGGTGACAACCGATACGACTGGAATATTGACAGAGAGGGCGGCCATGATCTGAGCTGGCAGTGTTTTGTCGCATCCGCCAATTAAGACGGCAGCATCCATTGGGTAGGCTCGCATGGCCTCCTCGGTCTCCATGGCGAGTAAATTACGATAGAGCATGGAGGTCGGGGAAATGATGGTTTCGCCCAGAGACAGGGTGGGGCACTCCAGCGGTAATGCTCCGGCTTGTGTTACACCACGTTTTACAGCCTCAACCAGAGCAGGCATGTCTCGATGGCAGGGTGTGTAGTCGGAGCAGGTTGAAAGAATACCTACGACAGGTCTGTTGAAGTCGTATTCGTCGAGACCGGCCGCTGAAAAAAACACGTGTCGGATGTAACGGCTGAAACCGTCATCACCGTATGAAGTGAGGTTTCCGGTGACCCCCTCCCATGGTTGATTGTCAGGAGTCATAATCAGATGATCTCATTAGGTGTTAGAAAGGAAGAGACGGTGTTTGTGTTTTGAGAAAACGATATGCCTGATTGTTTCCGTTTAGATCCCCAGTTCCTGGTGCTCTTTCTGGACGGTTGCACACCAGTTGCCAACATTCCATTGACCCCAGGCACCAAGACTTCCATTTTCATCTTTTCCACAATAAACCGGTACATGGACTACGGAGAGTCCCTCGTGTTGGTGGCCCTTTTCCAGAGCTTTTGTGAGACTCTCAGGTGAGGTTCCCCCGGAGTGCACCTGGACTCCTTTTACACTGGAGCAGAGCTGCAGGTAATCAACAACAACAGAGTCACGAGTGCCATAGTCTTCTCCGTACTGTGCCCATTGAAGTCCGCTGATAGCGCCCATTCGACGATTGTCGAAAATTACAATCATTCCTTTTACGTTATGTTCAACAGCGTCGACAAGTATCTGTGGGTTCATGAGAAAACTTCCTTCTCCGGTCAGAGCTATACCATAGCAGGCATGGTCAGCCATGGCGGATGCGATTAAGGAAGATACCGCAAATCCCATATAAGAAGCACCGGTTTCAGTGAAGGTCATATTGGGAACCTGGTCTTCTACCACTTGGAAACCATTTGCCTGAACGTCTCCAGCGTCAAAGTACTTCACGGCCTGGATCGACTTAGCAAAATCTACGACCCGTTTGATAGCAGCGGGTTGAGTCAGTACCTCCCTTTGAAAGACCTCGTCGTACAGTGTCGGATTGTCATAGCGTATTTGTCGATAGTCATCCCAGGCTTGACGTTTCTCTCTGCATTCAGAAAACCAGCTTGTGGGCGCTTCAGTCGATCGATCCACTCCCGCTGTTTTGAGTTGCTTGATCAAGTGTCGAAGATTGATCCGGGCATCACCGACAATCGGTATAGTACGGTTATAGTGGGCGGCGTCTTCGGTATGCGTATTAAAATTAATAAACTGTCGGACATTTTTCCAGGCTACCCCTGAACTGTCCCATTGGCAAACGGCGCGGGCACCGACTACGATCGCAAGATCGGCTTCGTGCATCGCGTAATTTCCGCTTATGGATCCTTTGGATCCACCTATGGTCATATTGCGAGGATGGTCAAATGGAATGACGCCCGGAACCTGTGGTCCGCTTACAATTACGGCGTCCAGTTGTTCAGCTAGTGTCAGAAGCTCGTCGGTACAATTGCGGGATCCACCACCAATCTTGATGACGGGTCTCTGAGCTTTCTGGATGGCGTCAATCGATTCTTGAAAAAGCAGGTCATTTGCACAGCGCGTGGTGGTGGTTGTTGTTGGACAGGGAAACCCAAGAAGGTTGCATTGTTTAATGAGTGCGGGTTGGGTATTCATTGGAAGCAACAGGTAAAAAGGAGATGCTCCTGAGGGGTTGCGTGTGGCATGAAGCCCGCGTCTCAAAGCAGTAGATATGGCTTCGGGGGTATGCAGGCTGTAACTGGGGCCCATGACACTGGTTAACTTAAGAAAGAGTCCTTGTTCACGTCGAGGGATTTGTTGCATGTTATATCCTTCGTCGTGGGTGGTTTCATCTCCGAAGAGGTAGTAAACCCCTGCACCGTTGGAAAGAGAGGCCAGGGAGCCAGCCAGTGCCTGCATGGCTCCTGGACCAATGGAAGTGAAAACAGCTGCTGTTTCACCGTATTGCCAGTAAAGAGTAGTTGCAGCATGGGCTGCAAGCACTTCGTGGTGGACGGCATAGGTTTCTAATCCGGCGGGTTGGTAGATGCGAAGAATTTCTGCTAGATCCGTCGAACCATGTCCAAAAATGCCGATGTATTTTCGTATACCTTGGTTAAGGAGTCCCAGAACTAGGGCTTCGTTGCTTGTAATGTCCATGAATTGAGGAAGTAATCCGGTATGGACGGCGGCAGTGAGGCTGCCCGTTTCGACTATGGCGGCCACACGACGTTTGCGTTCAGCGGTAATGTGAGTCGTATCCAAAAGGACCTCCTTGTTGCAAGGAACAGGGTCTTGAACTCGTGTGTCCAGTGTTTGACTGTTTAATGCCGACCGTAACCGATCATCATACGCTACGCGATAGAGGTGTACCACATATAGCACACCGCTGGTGATATAGAGTGGGATGAGCAACAATAGACTCGGGTTGTAATTTCATGTCTGCAATGAAGTAATAGGCGGAAGAAATCAGTAAACGGGAAACAGGATCCGTGAGATTTTCAGTTGTCGAGCATAGTTGAAAGTTATCCGTCATGTTTTCTAGGTACCGTTATCGGCATGATTCTACAATTGAGGTTGGGACATATAAGTGATGAAAGATAGTTCTTTTGCGGTAGTGCGACTTAATCGAGACCTTTTTCCGATCACCCCGTACGAAGCCAGGAAGTATGCTGATTTGGGAATAGTGCCTCGGGAGTTGGAACCTGAGTCCCAGTCGGGTTTGAAGAATGCGGTGTCCGAAGCAGATGCCGTTATGGTTGTTTCGGAAGCACTTTCTACTGGGGTTATTGATTCCATGACCCGGTGCCGTGTAATCTGTCGATTAGGAGCTGGAACAGATAAACTGGATGTTGATCGCGCAACACACCAGGGCATTGTGGTTGCGAATGTTCCTGATTTCTGTTGGGAAGAGCAGGCAGATCATGCGTTTGCCCTCCTGTTATCAGTGGCTCGCAGATTGAATACCATGCACCGTTGTATGCAGAAGGGGCAATACGTTGAGGCCAGGAAGATCTGTTCACCCCTGCGGCGTCTTCCCGGCCGTACGTTGGGGCTGGTAGGCTGGGGCGGGTCCGCGAAGGCGATGGCTCGACGCGCTCGAGGTTTTGATTTACACGTCTTGGCTACGCGACAGCACATGGACAGGAAAGATCCTGAAATGAAGGGATTGGGAGTGATTCAGGTGTCTTTGGATCAGTTATTGAACGATTCAGATTATGTGTCTCTTCACCTGCCTCTCAACAAGATGACCTTTCAACTTTTTGACAAGAAACGTCTCCTGGACATGCGTCCTGGAAGTATATTGATAAACACGGCCCGTGGTGCCATTGTTGATGAAGACGCTCTGGTAGAAGTGTTGTCCAGTGGGCACCTGGCAGGGGCCGGCCTCGATGTATTTGAGCAGATTCCAATCCATGAACTTGAGTCTTCCGCTGCCAGTCATCCACTGCTTGATATGGAAAATGTGGTTTGCACGCCACATGTTGCAGCGTATTCAGCCGATGCAATGTGCCAGGTGGGAGAAGGGGCGGTCGACAACCTCAGGTGTGTTCTGAGTGGCTGTTGGCCACGTCCGGACCGTGTGGTTAATCCGCAGGTAATTCCTCGTTTTCCTCTCACATCGTATCGAGAGGAATCAAGTTAAAGTGAGTTCACCTATGCCCAGACCTGGGGCCTTGGGTGTAGTCGTCAGGGGACCACGTATGGAAATGGGTTCCGTGACAGTATTCCCTTCGTGGTACGAAGGGCCCAATACGTCACCCGGGAAAGATTCGATGTTCATATTAGTCTGAGATACGACTACATGGGCCATGGCCGCGGTACCAGTATCCCATTCCAGATTGGAACCGATGGAGCAAGGGATACCATGTTGTTCTGCGAATCGAATGATCTCAATTGTCTTGCCGATTCCGCCATTTTTACCGGGATAAACGCTGATACAATCACAGCAGTCGTTGTGAATGAGTTCTTTGGCATCTGCGAGATCAAAACAGATGTCATCAGCGAGAATTCGAGCACCAGTTTCACGACGAACACGCGCCATTGCCTGAAAATCACCTTTGGGAGTAGGCTGTTCCACAAGGTCTACACGACAGTCCTGAAGAGCACGGAGACAATCAATCGCGATATCCGGCGACCAGCCATTGTTAGCATCGATAACCAGGTCAGGATCAAACCCGATAACGTTACGCACCGCACGAACTCTTGCAACATCGTCTTCGGCGCAACCACCTACTTTGACTTTGATGGTCGTAAAGCCCATTTCGATCAGTTCTTGGGCTCGTCGTTGAGCACGAGGAACATCGTAGGCTCCCATGGAAAATCGGGATCGAAAGGTTAAGGGACGTACGGCTCCCCCGAGGAGTTCGTACAGTGGTTTGCCTGCATCTTTTCCGAGAACATCCCAGCAGGCCATTTCGATGGCTGATTTTGAAAACCAGTTGTGGGCGCAACAGAAATCCATTCGCCGTTGTATCTCGTCTATATCTTCAATTTCACAATCTTGTATGGCAGGGAAAAGAACGTTCTCTATTACTTCACAGGTCCCTATGGCGGTCTCACCACTCCAGCGGACATCGATACTTGCTTCACCCAAGCCTTCGATACCGGTATTGGTATTGATTCGGATTAACACAAATCGGGACGAATGGTGTTTCCCTAGAGCGGATATCATATGGTATTCAGATTTGAGTGGCAGTTCGTGAATGTGTGTTTCAATGGCAGTGATTTTCATTACGGTGGCGTTCCTGAATCGTAATCTGTCGGGTGAATTTTATGTTTTCAAGGTAATCATGGTGTCGTGGTCGGGAGCAGCGGAATGGAACAGGATCGTACGGGGAGATAAAAGGGAACGATGAAGAGACTGGCATCCTGATGAAAAGGAGTATCAATCGGTTTCACGATAGATGTCCCGACGAAGCGGATTCTTAAGAGTGGTGAAGGTTTCTTCACTGGTATCGTTTTCAAGGGTGATCATCATCATGTGAATTTTTGCGTCCATGTCATCGGCGTAATGAACCAGAAGGCTCTCAGGTGTCTGGGGTAGTTTGGGCGAACCCCATTCAGGTAGATTTTGGTGCGCAACGATGATGTGCTCCAAACGAAGCATCATTTTTTCAGGAAGATCTTCAATGGAGTTGGCCATTTCTCTGACCAGATCACGTCCCATAAGGATATGGCCAATCAACAGGCCTTCAGGCGTATAGTGAGAACCTTCCGAGTCATAGGCGAGTTCTCTGAGTTTCCCAATGTCATGGAGAATAGCGCCAGCCACAATAAGGGACCGATCGAGTGGAGGGGAGGCATTCGGGTAATAGGTTCCATATTTTTCAGCAAGATAGACACTGGTTCGAGTTACCGACAACGTGTGCTCAAGGAATCCCCCTGCAAAGGCATGATGGTAGCGTGTTGCTGCAGGCATTTGTTTGATATGGGTTTGATATTGATCAAGGATTTTCAGAACCAGTTCCTTGAGCGAGGAATGGGTGATTTGTTCTTGGGCAATAGACGTCAGTTCTGCAAACATTTCGTCCGGATCGTAACGGCTGCGTTCATAAAAATCAGCCGGATCAAACCCTTCATCATGGTCTTCGTTGGTGACAAGACGGACTTTCTCTATGTCGAGTTGACCACCATAACGTTTGTCCTCACGGTACACGGCACGGATTTTGAAAAAGTCGCCAATTTTCCAGTGTTGTCGGCAATCGTCAAACCAAGGTGAGTCACTCCATATGGGTTGATGAATCGAGCACGATCGATTTCGCAGGGTGACACGATAAAATGGCTTACCTTCCCGTGTGGTGAGAGACTGTCTATCCGACAGCAGGGCAAAGCAGTCCGCTCTTTGACCATCTTTCAGTTCATGCAGTGCAAGATTCGGCGGGCCGGACATCTGGGTATCGTTGAAAAGAGAGGAGTCGTTCATGCTATGCTTTTCCTGCGCCAGCCATGCTTGGAAGGGTTTCGTTCCGGGAAAGGTTACGTATTACTTTCCGAATGGGCATCATCATAACCGTGCGGATGGGATAGATGCCATTTCCAGGCGGTTTCAAGGATTGATTTCAGCGAATCATATTGTGGTTTCCAGCCCAGTTCACGTTCGATCTTTGTCGCCGACGCAACCAGTTCCGGAGGATCACCAGGTCGTCGAGGTTTTTCTTTCACGAGAATGGATGTTCCGGATACAGCTTCGGCTGTTGCAATGACCTCGCGAACGCTATGGCCTGTCCCGGTGCCAAGATTGTACGCCATGAATTGTCCAGGTACTAAGTTTTCAATTCCCAGGCTGTGTGCTGATGCGAGATCATCGACATGAATATAGTCTCGAATCGTGGTTCCGTCTTGTGTTGCATAGTCTGTACCAAAGATCTCTACATAAGGGCGTTGTCCCAGAGCCGTTTCTAGAACACATGGAATCAGGTGGGTTTCCGGATCATGGTCTTCCCCGAGATCCCCAGAGGGGGATGCACCCGCGGCGTTAAAATAACGCAGAGCCAACGTAGCGAAATTATGTTCCTCCGAAAACTGTTGCAAAAGGCGTTCGCACGCAAGTTTGGTTTCACCATAGGGTGTAATAGGTTTCAGAGGGGTGGTTTCACGAATTGGCACTGCCGGGCTGGCACCATATACCGCACAGGTGCTGGAAAAAACAATTCGGCTTACCTGGCATTCTCGCATAGTTTTGAGCAGGCATTCTGTGCCCTGTACATTGTTGGTCCAGTATTTATCTGGGCTATGTACCGATTCACCAGCCAATGAGTGTGCGGCAAAGTGGATAACCATCTCAATTGGAAGTTGAACCATGACGGATTTCAGGCACGGGGTATCAGAAAGTGCTCCAAGAAAGAGTCGGTCTTTGGGCACAGCAGAACGATGGCCCTGCGAGAGGTCGTCATAAACCCATACTTCATGGCCGGATTGCAGAAGCCATCGAACCGTGTGGCTTCCTACATATCCAGCGCCTCCGGTTACGAGAATGTGCATAGACGAATACCCGTCCGGGGTGGAGCTCGGCCGTTAGAGCGAAGAAGGGGTGTGCTGGAGAACCTGACGAAAGTGATCAAGGGTGCGTGCAATTCCTTCTTGTCGGGTGACCGTTGGATTCCAATCGAGAATATCCTGCGCACGCGAGATATCAGGACGACGCAGTTGGGGGTCATCCTGAGGCAACGTTTCAAATCGGATGTCACTTGCCTGATCAACCAGGTCACATATTTCTCTGGCCAGTTCGATTACAGTTATTTCGTCTGGGTTACCCAGATTTACTGGTTCCGTAAAACTGGATTCAAGGAGTCGGCACAAACCTTCGACCAGGTCGCTTACGAAACAGAAACTACGTGTCTGTTTTCCGTCGCCAAACACGGTTAACGGTTCTCCGGCCAGAGCCTGAGAAAGAAAGGTTGGCAGGGCACGTCCGTCGTTGGCTTGCATGCGCGGACCGTAGGTATTGAAAATACGTACGATACGCGTTTGCACACCATATTGTCGGTGATAACACATGACAACGGACTCTGAAAATCGTTTGGCTTCATCATATACGCTTCGCAGTCCAATGGGATTTACATTGCCCCAGTAATCTTCCGTTTGGGGATGGACCTTTGGGTCTCCGTAAATTTCACTCGTACTTGCCAAAAGAATGCGGGCATCGTGTTTACGTGCCAGGTCAAGGGCATGAAAGGTTCCGAGTGATCCAGCTCGCAAGGTTAGCAGTGGATTACTCAAATAACCGATTGGGCTGGCAGGTGAGGCCATGTGAAGGATGCGGTCAACCGGTCCATCGACGGGTAAACCGTCCGAAATATCACATTCAATGAGTGTGAATTTCGGGTTTTGCATGAGCTGTGTAATATTCGTTTTGCTTCCAGTAATGAAGTTGTCCAGGCACAGGACCTCGTGGTTTTCATTAATATAACGGTCGCAGAGGTGAGAACCTATGAAACCTGCTCCGCCTGTAATAACCACTCTCAAAACACAACTCCTGTTCTTTTCAAAGGTGTCGAACAGGCATGCATAGCACCCTGTTTGAGCATCCGATCATGTGAGCGACATTATAGGAACAGGTTGCCCAGTCGCCAAGGTCATCACCTATGACAGTACGAGTTCCACCGAAGGTGCCCACCCTGCTGAATGTTCATGTCGCACCGTTTGAAATGAACGCGATTGGGTGCCCAGACCTTTTCAAGATGATTGAAACGGGATGTCGATTGCAGAAGGGAGATGTCCATAAGGAAAATCGGGTGTTTGTCCCGATTGTCACCTCACGTGTTTTGGAGAATAGATGGTGGTGTCTGTTGTCGCTTCAAAAACCGCAGGGAATGAATCACTCTCGGCTCCGTGGCGAGAATTGCTAGGCACTTTTATAGATTATCTGCGTGCGGAATGCGGGTTAGCGGAAAATACAGTTGAAGCCTATCGAAGAGATCTTTTGCGATTTTTTGGCTGGCTCAATCAGTACCAGCCAAAGCGATCACTGGAAGATCTGGGAATTCGTGATCTAAGCCGCTACGTTGCCAGTCTTCATGATGCTTCCCTGGCCCCGACGACGATCTCGCGTCATATCGTTTCGCTGCGCATGCTCTACCGTTATCTACAGCTGGAAGGAGTTATCAAGGATAGTCAGGCGGATTTGCTGGATCGTCCCCGTACCTGGCAGCGTATTCCTTCCGTTCTGGGGCCGGATCGAGTTGACCAGCTGTTACAATCACCGGGATCCGAGGATCCGTTTCCTTTGCGTGATCGTGCTGTATTGGAATTACTTTACGCGACGGGTTGCCGCGCATCGGAAGTAGCAGGGCTGGGTGTGGATGATGTGAAATTGGATACGGGCTTTTGTCGTTGTGTTGGAAAAGGTGATAAGGAACGTGTGGTGCCACTGGGAAAACCCGCAGCCAGGATAGTCCGTAACTACTGTGAACAGGAGCGCCCGAGGATTCTGAAACAACGTTTAGAGCCGAACTGGCTGTTGCTTTCGGCGCGAGCCAAAAAATTGAGCAGGATAGTTATCTGGCGTATTGTTAAAAAGTATGCGCTTCGTATTGGTGTCCGATCCAAGATCAGTCCGCACTCCCTGAGGCATAGTTTTGCTACTCATCTTCTTGCTGGAGGAGCGGACTTACGTGTGGTGCAGGAGATGCTGGGACATGCCAGTATCGCCACAACACAGCTCTATACACATGTTGACCATAGTCGTCTGAAGGCTATTCATCGTCAGTTCCATCCACGTGGATGACCGGTGTTCAGTCCGGTTGTGACAGGCATGGCCACGGAAGTGGGATTTGGAACGGGATTCGACAGAGTCACAACTATTTTTTGCGTGGACGGGGTGCTATGATTCTCTCAGAGCGGACCGTCCGATTGGTGAAAGTCAAAATTGCTTAGATCGAAAACGAGGATTCCATGGGGTGTATTTACGAGAGACTTGGTGTAAGGAAACTGATTAATGCAAAGGGTACTTACACGCATCTAAGCGGATCTCGGATGATGCCAGATACGATTGCCGCCATGGCTGAAGCAGCGGGCAGCTTTGTTGATATCAATGAACTGGAAGAGGCTGCTGGTGCGCATCTATCACAATTGACCGGGGCCGAAGCGGCCATGGTAACCGGAGGTTGTGCCGCTGCTCTCACACAGACAGTAGCTGCATGTATGGCGGGTACGGATCCGGACCGTATTCATCAATTGCCCGACACCACTGGCATGCGTGACGAAGTCATTTTTCAGCGAGCGCATCATAATCCTTATGATCAATCATTTCGCCTTGCCGGTGCAAAGCTGATCGAAGTAGACACACACGAAGAGTTTCGTGCAGCATTTAATGAGAAAACCTGCGCCATTGCACATATTATGGTTTACGAACCCGATGCCCAGGTGAAGCTGGAGGAAGTGCTATTGATGGCGAAGGAGAGAAAGGTTCCTGTTCTTATTGACGCCGCGGCAGAGTTACCTCCGGCAGTAAATTTGACCAAGTATGTGGAGATGGGAGCGGACGCGGTCATGTTCAGTGGTGGCAAAGGCTTGCGAGGACCACAGGCGTCTGGTCTGGTTTTGGGAAAGAAATGGTTGATTGAGGCCACTCGATTGAACGCGTGCCCGAACCACAGTGTGGGGCGTCCCATGAAAGCAGGAAAAGAGGAAATCGTGGCGCTGGTTCGCGCGGTAGAATTGTATATCGAACGGGATCACGATGCAGATTGGAAACGGTGGGAGGATCAAATAGCACACATTGTGTCCAGCCTTTCCGATCTGAGTCATGTCGAAACAGGAGCCGTTCCTGAGGAAGTGATGAATCACGTTCCTCGCGTATGGATCAAGTGGGATGAATCCGTAGTGGGGCTAGATGTTGACCGAGTTCTCAAACAGCTCAGTGAAGGTGAACCCCGGATTGAGATGCTTGTTACCGATTGCGGGTTGACCGTTTCTCCTAACAATCTTGAGCCTGGAGAAGAGGTACCCATTGCTCGCCGTTTGCATGAGATTCTCAAAGCGAAAGACTGATATGCGAAGTGTCACGTCACTGGAGTGAGTAGGTTAGTTAACTGTCTGTCGGATGAAAATAAGATCTCGGATCGACTTCAAATGATGATCGAAGTGATTCCGGAACACGTGTTGGGCGCTGGCGGGAACGATCGTAATAGACCCAGTTTGTCTGGGCGCGGGCCAGCAGAGCGTTACTGTCAGCATGCACGATTTCAAATCGTCGTGTTGAAGTGACCTTTCCCAGTGTGGCAATCCAGGTGTAGATCACGATGGGGTCCCCGGCAGTAGAAGGTAGCAGGTACTCGATTTCGTGTCTGCGAACTAACCATGTCTGCTGCTGTTGCTGGTAACGATCAGGGTTCCATCCCATGGCTGTGGAGTGGGCAATGGCGGCGTCCTGCATCCAGGCCACGTACCGTACATTATTAGTGTGGCCGAGCGTGTCCATGTCTGCATCGGTTACACGAAGGCGATGACAGTAAATGGCAGGCGGGCAGTCCATGTCCGCATAACCTTTCAACCGAGTGCCAGTGTGACGTTTCAGATCTTGGCGACGGATATAATAAAGCCGATAGGATTCGCAGTACACGGGCTTGCGGGGATCCGTGTACATCGTTACGGAAGCGATGTGATGGCCGTACCGGCCAACGAATCAGATCAGCGGTCAGCCGAAAGAAAAAGTTTTTCGCAGTAGAAACCGTTTGTTGGCCAGGATCGAATCGACCGCTTTTTTAACGTACTGACGACGTACCATGTTCATGTTCACGTTGTCATCAAACCCACCTGAATATCGCAGTTTACCTTTCGTGTCGATTACCAGAAACATACTGGTCTGGCTGATACTGAAATACTGGGCTATTGCCTGGTCGGCGTCACGCAGAATAGGAAAGGTAAGTTTCTGGTCTTTGGCATATGATTTCAGACCATTTTCTGTATCGCCGGAACTGCTGTTGATTCCCAATAGAACGACTTTCTTGTCCTTGTAACTATCGATGAATGCTTTAACTCGTTTTTCATACAGGGGGCTTGCCATACAACTGGGGCTGTGCCACATCAGGACAACAATGTTGTCTTTGTGGTCGGAAAGTTTGATTTCTTTACCTGAAATCACATCTTTTAGAGCGAAGTCTTTTACCAGTCTTTCCAAGGCGGCCGGTTCAGCTGGGGATTCCTCTTCCGCCTGAACTAACAGATTACCGGATAGGGTTAAAATCAAGACTAGGCAGCGTAACCAGGGCAGGGGCGACGACATAATTTGCGTTTCCTCTCACATAGGGAGAAACGAGTTGTGTTCAGGTTAAAATAACGATTACCGGAACTCTCTACAGCGTAGAAATAAAGTATTGGAGTGTCTAGTCGATCCTGATGTGTTATCAGTACAGTACTGTGTCGGACATTGTCCGCGGATATTCGGTCTGGGGATTTGCAGTAAATAGAGTATGCCACCGGTGTTCGTGAAACTCGTGGACATCCGTCGGTTTGGCTGTCAATTGGCGACGCAACCAGACGCAATGAAACGGCCTTATTCCCTACGGACATTCACTCCTTTCTGTTGGCTTGAACGAGTACCTGAGCATGCCATCTGATTACAGTTCAGCCCAGAAGCTCATTGAGGAAATGACCTTGTTGTTGAAGGGTGATCAAGAGCTTAGCCGGGAGGTGTCTCACAAACTGAACGCCCATTTTGACGACTTGAGGGCTGCCTTTCTTCTGGACGGTAAGTCCGAGGAGGAAAGTGATGCGTTAGCCATGAAGGCTTTGGGTGAGTCGACTCAGATTGCTGAGCAGTTGGCTGATCCCAACCAGTACTGCGTGAAAATGCGGTCAATTGTTCGCATGTTTATGGGACGAATGCTTGTGCCTTTAAGCCTTTTGGTGGCCTTATGGATGGGGGTGGCCTATGCAGAGCGTTTGGGCTTGTTGACGATGCTGGATAGCCTGGAGGACGGTGAGGGCGTTTATTTCATTAAGTCCGTATCGTTTATTCCAGAAGAAAAACAGTTCCTGTTGTACGGGGACCTGTCGCACTCGACTCGCGCAGCCCGAGAACGAGTCATCTGGGAGAACGATCCCGAGAACAAGGCCTGTTTTGCCAACTATCTGAGACTCCTTCTTGGCGATTATTTGCAGAAGGAATCGGGTATTTCATATGCAGACCTGGAACAGGAAATACGACGGGGTGAAGCACTCGATCCGGATAACGCATTTTACAATTACGCGTTGGCAGCGGTACTTTTTAAGCGAGGATCCGAATGGAAACGTGATCAGAACGACAAGGAGGACGAATGGATTATTAAGGATCACGACGTTTTGGATTCCGCAATTACGGAGTTAGGCAAGGCGTCAGTTAAACCTAGCTACCGCCGGTATCTCAACAAGATCTTGCATCAACGGTTGAGTTTGTTTCCCGAAACACGCCGCATGGAAATTCGTATCGCCAAGCTGGCTTATATCGCTGATATCCCACTGCCGGATCTCGGACTCATGCGGGATTTATTTAGAGCGATTCCCTACTACGTGGAAAGCAACGATCTGTCGGAATCCGAGGTGAATCGACTTCTGAATGCGTGGCAGGGGTTCACACAGAAAGCGATTCCGGATGTCTGGTCTTTGATTGATGTTCTGGTATTGAACGCCATTATAAAGAATGCCGGAGAGAAAACGGCTGATGTTTATCAGGCAATGGGCCAACAGAATGCCGCCAGGGATATCCGGCATCTGTCGAAGATGCTGGGTGAACCGGTTGAGCGGTGGAAATCCGCAACGGAATCGCAGAATGTTAATGACGATCTAGAACGTTTGTTGCGTTGGAAGGGCGGTATGTTGGCAAGCCTGATGCTGCCGTCTATTGGTGAGCCCATCACCGAGGAACTGCTGCGGCCAGGACGCCAAACGGAGCGCATCATTGCCGAGCAATTGTTTCTGATGATGGTTCTATGGACTTTCGTGGGTTTGATGATTGGCGCATGGATCCTGTGTAAGGTTTGTCAAAGGGGAGGTAAAGGAGGCATCATCCCTTTACTTTTGCTGCCCCCGTGGAGAGTTGCCCTGGTCATTCTTGGTATCGGAATTCTGCTACCCATGTTTCTTTACTTTGCTTACACGCGCTGGTCGGGTTTGAGCAGCTATGAGAATTCGCTTGTGGACGTTCGCTGTTGGCTCGAACTCCTTTTGTTAACAGCGATCTATCTGGCTGCCCCAGCGTGGATTGCGGTCGACTATATCCGAAAACGTTGTCAGGCCCTTGCGATTCCCTTACCCAAACCGGTCAATGCGATCTGGAAAAAAGGGTACTGCCTGGCAGGGGGCGGCGTCATCTGTTTCTGCTGCGTGCTGGCAAGAAAGCAATTTGGCAGTCAAGGTGGCCTCGAGCGGTTTGCCGTGTTTTGGGGTTTTGGAGTATGCCTGATGTTTTTGATTGCCTGTCTGGTGATCTCTATTAAGGGCTGGAAAACACGACGTGCTTATGGCCTCTATTATGGAACACTGGCTCGGACATTGATGCCGGTTTACGCCTGTGCAATTCTGTTTATCGGAGTCGTCTGCATGCCTTATCTTCAGCAACGCGAAAGCGTTCTGTTGCGACAGGACAGGCTCCTTTTTATCGGTTCGCATGGTGGCGGTATTGAAGGTCGACTTACGCAAAGACTAAAAAGAGAACTGGAAGCCGGCTTCAAAGCCGCCCAGTACTGAGAGGGGAGACGGAACCAAAGCGATTAGGAGGATTCATTTGGTTGTCCAAGGCGGTGTCGTAATAACGGTTGAGTCTTAGACCGACAAAATGAAACCGTCCATCGATAGGCTCGTTGAATAGAACGATTCAAACGGACATTCACCAAGGAAAATCCCTGAAGTGATAGCGCCAGTCACAGCCGCAACACCATTATGAAATAACGCGTATGTTGCAAACCGACACGGTTGCTGCTTATGGACAGATCGCATCGAAAACGTCGGCTGCAACGCTGTTGGAGGCCTATTCGCAATCCTGATAGCCACGATACGGATTCAATTGTCTTCCGTTACACATCCTGATTGTGGGGTAACCTGTATTGCTTCAGGGGAACGCAAGGCCGGGTCGCCATAACCGCCGCCACCAGCCTCGCGCATGGTAATGCGATCACCAGGAGCAAGTTCGACACGGGCCTTGGGATCGACGACTGTGCCGTTGACCTGATAGCTGCGCAGGCTTCCATCACCTCCGCCGGCCATCCCTTTTGCCGCGAATTGGGTGCGCTGTCCCATGAGAGCGAATTCCAGCATATTACCGGTATCATTACGAAATACAACTTCCTGGCCAGAGCCACCTTGCCACTGGCCGACTCCACCAGTATCAGGGAGGATGGCGCGCTTTTCGATGGTCATACTTGTACGATTTTCCCAGACTTCAGTTGGTATTACTGTCATATTCGATGGCGCAGGTGTTACGGCACGGCCGTCGAGTCCATCCATGGCGCCTAGACCCCCAGCAAGGAAAAACAGGGAGGAGACCTCTTCTCCGTCACGATGTCGACCCTGCACACTGAAAACGTTCATCATCGCCGCATCTGCCTGCACCATGTCGGGAGTGGCTGGGGCTAGCGCGCCCATCAGCAGGGGGACTACAAAATGGCCAACTGAATGACGTCCACCGGTCGGCCACGGGGGTTGTGCATGGAGTACACAATGATCCGGTGCCGTTACGGTGATTGGGCGCATCGCCCCTTCGTTGTTTGGTAGATTCGGAATAGTGAGACACTTGATGACATAGTTTGCCTGCGCACGTGTATAACAGAACGGAACATTAATGGATGCGCGTACGGGTCCATCGGTCCCTGTAAAATCGATCACAACCTCCGAGCCGGTCACCGTTACGGAAGCCGCAAGCTGGATGGGGTGTCCTGGTCCCTCGATTGCAATGCTGTTTTGGTACCTGCCGTCAGGAATTTCAGTGATTTGTTCGCGCATCGCTGCTTCAGAATGATCATTGATGGCATCCGCAAGGGTCTCGATTTCCGTCAGTCCGTATTCCTGAATAAATTCAAGTAACGACCGACCACCGACTTCATTGCAGGCAACGTTTGCCATCAGGTCGCCAATAGTTTGTTCCGGAACACGAACGTTGGTGCGAATAATATTAAGAAGTAATTCGTTCGCCACGCCAGCTTCGTACAGCTTACAGACAGGCAAGCGAAGCCCTTCATGGTAGACCTCCGTGCAGTCTGATGACATGCCTCTACCACCGATGTCAGGAAGATGTGTGACACTCATCGTGAAGCCGACTAATCGATCTCGACTGAAAACAGGACGCATAACGTTGATATCGAAAAGGTGGCCTGTGCCCATCCAGGGATCATTGGTAATAACGATGTCACCTGGTTGCAGAGTTTCAGCGGGAAATACATTTAACATGTGAGCAATGGTTCGTGGAGCCGTACCGGTGAAGGAGGGAACCGAGTAACTACCCTGTGTCAGAAGGCGGGCATGGGCATCAAAGAGCATGCAGGACAGGTCATAACCCTCTCGAACATTCATTGAAAACGAGGTGCGTACGAGGGAGAGAACCAGTTCGTCAGAAATGGCAACCAGTCGATCCCAGAGAATCTTCAGGCTAACGGGATCAAATGTGGTCATGAGGTATCTCCCAAGGATTCAAGCAAGGCGACAAGGTTCCCTAAACTATCGACTTCGATACGATCACCGGGACCCAGAACAGTGGTTGCTTCATCTTCCTGAATTAACGCCGGCCCTTCTACCGTCTGACCTTCGCTCAAAGTATATCGATCAAAAACCGGGCACGGACTGAAATCTTGAAGGTCATCACGATAGGCAGGAACGCTACGGGTGACAGACTTTTTGGGAATTGCACCGGAGAATGGACGATAGCGACTGGCAAAATCAGGACGAGGTCCACTCGCTTCAATCTTCCAATTAATAATCTCAATGGTGGTTTCCAGTGGTGTGGAGGCAAAAACCGAATCATATGTTTTTCGAAACAGGTCAGCGATATCGTTCACGGCACACGCATTCGGCAAACGAACCTCGACTTCATGGCCCTGGCCAAAGAATCGCATGTCGAGCCGACGTTCCAATTCGATCGATCCGGGTTTGACTCCGGATTCGACCAGTAGATCGCGTACCTGTTTTTCGACCAGTGAAAACCCTGCATCCAGACCAGCCTGGTCCAGAGTGTCAAGAACAATACGACTGGAACGCAAGGTGGCGTATGAGATTGGAGTGATCAGTAATCCGATCGCTGACATCACGCCAGCACCGACTGGAAAGATCACCTTCGGAATCCTCAGTTTGCGTGCTACTCGTATAGCATGGGCAGGTCCGGAACCTCCAAAGGCTATCATTGCACAACTTCGATAATCGAATCCAATTTCCGATGCGTGTACGCGGAAGGCTCGGGCAACATCCTCATTGATCACTTCATGAATGCCCCAGGCAGCCCGTGTGGAACTGACATCAAGGGTGGAGGAAATATGCGAGTTGACTGCCCGGAGGGCAGCGTCACTATCCAGTGTCATCCGTCCGGCTAGGAAAGAATCCGAAACCAGATAGCCAAGCGTGAGATTGGCATCGGTCAATGTTGCCAAAGTCCCTCCCTGTCCATAGCAGGCAGGTCCCGGTTCCGCGCCGGCACTGCGCGGTCCCACGGCCAAAAGTTTACGATTGTCAACGGAGGCAATGGAACCACCTCCTGCCCCTATTTCAATCATGTCGA
>CAXEIY010000088.1:0-23186 GCA_963996245.1 uncultured Planctomycetia bacterium
ATCCGAACTGACGCCCGATTCGACATAAACTATTAAATCATCTGTTTTTCATGAACCAATACGCTCTATGCCACTTCCGTTCAGGGACAGTTCCGGTCCGCAATCAATGGCACAGGGTGGATCCACCGGCCATTCGAACATTGGTCGGGCAACACTAACGATTTCTGGCGTTTCAGATTACTGACATCGATTAGAACTTCGGACAACCGTATTATCACGCCCCACGAATGTCGCCCGCTCGCGCATCGCTGTTTCAAAACCGATCATCAGATACAACACGACCGATCTTTGAGACCGGAAAGAGATCTGTTTTCATCGCCGATGACACCCTACACTTAACGTGTTTGGGAAATCCCTAAACACAACTGGATACTGTATATAAGCAAACGTGCACCGTCAATTGATAAAGCAATCCGGTAAAAGAAACACTGCCGTTACACTCCCCTTCAACGGAACCTGTGACACAATCCTATGATGTACTTCCTGTTATTGTTATCAGTCCTGTTAACACAAAAGTATTTTGCTTCCATCCACTATTGATTCCCTCTATCTTTCAATGAACTCTTTGTTTGTCGCATCTTACTAATCCCCTTTCCAAACGATTATTTTGATTATATTTTGCGGTTGAAAGGAAATGTCATGGTCTATCCTCGAATGTTGCGCATCCGACAACAGTTTGATTGCCCTAAAGTTAACGATGTAGCTCAGTCCGTACATCAGGAACTCCAACGTCTTGATCTGTCCAGAACTATTTCACCAGGTCAAACCGTAGCAATTACGGCTGGCAGTCGTGGAATTGCCAATATTGCCGTAATCATCAAATCCATAGCTGAATATATCCAGACGCTCGGTGCTACCCCCTTTGTTGTTCCTGCAATGGGCAGCCATGGAGGTGGAACCGCTGAAGGTCAGCGTGAAATTATAGAGAGCTATGGAATTACCGAAGAATTTGTCGGAGCAGAAATTAGATCCTCTATGGAAACTACTATCCTTGCAAATACTCCTGAAGGGATTCCGGTACATTTTGACAAAAACGCTTCCCAGGCCGACCACGTGATCGTTTGTGGACGAATCAAACCCCACACCGGCTTCGTTGGAGAAATTGAAAGTGGTTTGATGAAAATGATGTTGATCGGGTTGGGTAAACATCGCGGAGCCTCGATTTATCATCGAGCCATCATGAATTACAGCTTCGGGCAAATTGTAAGAAGTGTAGCCGATATTGTTTTGCAACATGGGAAAGTCGTTGCGGGACTGGGAATTGTTGAAAATGCGTACGACGAAACCGGTCTTATTGCAGCGGTTGCTCCCCATGAATTTGAGGTCCGCGAAAAGGAATTACTTGTAAAAGCAAAGGAATGGATGCCTAGCCTCCCGTTCCAGGAAGTTGATTTACTGATCGTAGATGAAATCGGAAAAAATATCAGTGGATCAGGAATGGATACAAACATTATTGGTAGAAAATACTACAACGATCAAGCAGCCCCGGACGAATTTCCCAAAGTGAAACGTATATTCGTACGTGACCTGACAGCTGAAACCCATGGCAATGCCTGCGGCATCGGAATGGCCGAATTCTGCAGTGAACGTTTGGTAGAAAAAGCTAACTTGCAAGCCACTTATATCAACAGCTTGACCGGCGGAAGTCCTGCGGCTGCAAGTATCCCGATGCACTTCAAGACCGACCAGGAAGTTCTGGATGCGTCCTTACCTACCATTGGTCTTACCGAAGCACCCGATGCACGAATTATTCGCATCAAAAACACACTTGATCTCGGTGAAGTCGACGTTTCGGAAACCTTTTTATCCGAAATCGGAAATCGAGATGACCTCACGGTTATTGAAGAGCCGACAAACCTCACATTCGACAGCAATGGCAATTTACCCCCCATGACTATGAACGGAAACGGGCACGGGTAATAAATACACTATCCAATAACGGTGCTTGCCATATGTGATTCCTCAAGAGAAAGAACCGTCAAACCCCTCTCGCATCTCTTGACTCGGTTGATTCGATTCGGCTAGTTATAAACCACCGTCTTGTAACGGCCTTAGCTCCTGTGCGTTCCTATTGAGTTAATCACGAAATGGTCAAAACGCGGTGACGTCTTCACCGGGCTCATGTGGGTAGAAGTAACGACCTAGCTCTTGCGACAATTGCAGTAGAAAGCTTCTCTGAAAAGCTGAGTCTCGCATTTCATGTACTGGAATGGGGTGCCCTATCGGGTAAATCGAATCGTGCTCCATATCCCACACCATCCCCCAATCATCTTCCGCCTTGTACACTTCCATTACAGCCATGGCTTTCGCCCGATAAAGGCTGGGACTGTTGTCCTCGTAAAGAGAATAACTTTTCAGATCAATCATAAGGACATAATTGGCTTCAAACGCTTTACCTACCTCTTGCGCATCTTCTATACCGCCATTGGTATCCAACCAATCTGAAACCTTGTCATGATTGACAATTTCAATTCCTTCTTCTCGGAATCGACGGTTCATATACTTTGCTAGTTCACGGTCAATATTCGAATAGTTCAGTTTGATAGGAACATCCGCTTTACATACGACAACCACTCGACTGCCCCTCGCACTAAATTCATCAAACTGCGCGGGGATACTCTTAAAGCCCTGCATAAGTACAAACATACCCACCAGGGATCCACATCCTGTAATCGTACATATCAACACGCCAGTCATTAGCAGTTGAATGGTGAATAGCCTGGGAACGGGCACAGTAAGTTGAATATTGCTTCTGTTACCATTCCGATCATCCTTGACGGAGCCTATGCGTTCCATCGCTGCATCTCCCTTTCACATTGCTATCATATTTTTTATAAAAATTTCTACTGAACTGTTACGTAAGACGTACCAACTCCAGTGATTATTGGATCCCCTCATACGAGCTGTGACTTCTTGTCTCTTTTCATATATGGGTGCTTGTTTATGTGTAGGAATCACCCCAAAAAATGATCCTTACAATCCAGACTGTAATGCTGATACCAAATATCAGAATCAAAATGGAAAGTAACATCGATTCAATGGCTTCAATTGCAATAAATCTCCCCATACCAGCCGAAATAAATACCCAAGGAATTGCCAGCAAACTAACAATTCCAATCAGGCAACCTCCTGGATTCACTTGAAATGACTGTAGAACCTGGACCTTGGCTAAATAAGAAAATGCTGTTGTCATTCCGCAAGACGGACATGGATATCCCGTCAACTGTAAGAAAGAACATGGAGGAAACCCCAGTTGCTCGTGTGTTCCATAACCCCTCATATCCGGATCTAACCACCAAGCCATCAACCATACCGCCAACAGCACCAAGCCAACCAAGACCAGTACCAGACGCCACAACAGAGAAAGGTATGAATTATGAGAAATGATTTTCGGGATCAATTGATATCACAAATTCGGGAAAGAAAAGTAACCGGTTAACCTTATCAATGCAAGCCCAACTCGTCGGTAAACAACCAGCACACTGTAACTCATCAAGAAATTTTGAAAAAGAGAAGCCCCAAAACTAGTACTATCCAGAACTTTTTCACCCTTCGGCTCAGATGATGCTGACCTATTTTTCTGTTTTCGCAGCGGTTCAAGCCCAACTCAATACTCTCAATTATATTTTCCATCTGACCATTCTACTAACAAGCCACACCCGATGACCCATTTTCCCCAAACATCCCTTATGTACAGCTTAGTTTCATACACTTGCCTCCCTGGGTAAATTTGTCGCCTCGTATTCTTACAGCAGCCTAAAGCCTTCAGCATCCCGCAGGCGCCCGCTACATTTGACAAGCAATACCAACCACACCAGAAACACGATTCTCCCCTCCAAGCCTGCCAGTGGTCTAACAAGTGAATTGGAAAAACAGCATGGCATAAACCGAGAATGCGTGGCTGATTTGCTTCCCCATTCAAGGAATATATGAGACCGTCAGATCAATTGTTCCCGGACGGACTTTTGATGCTTTCAAACAACGCGAAGCAATCATCCAGAGCATCTTACGGGAAGATATCATCACGTCTGTGAAAACCCCGTACCTACACGAGGTTATCTAATACCAGACATCTAGGGACGCTCCCCTATTGTCGAATCGGAACCCGGCCGCCTTCACGTCGTGCGCGACTCCCTCTACCAGATGGATTAGGTGTCCTTTTCACTGGATCCCGCTTGGGTTCTGAAGACTTCGGACCAAAAAAACTTCTGAACCTCTTTAATACCTGTACTGCCTGACTGGCACCTGTGTTACCCAAAGAACCAATTTCTTCCAAAGTTGACTCAACTGCTGGAATGTAGTTTTGTTTTACTGTCGGTTTGTTCAGACTCCCCAAAACCTCGAATTCCATAAGTTGTTTACTTGCCTGACTGACAATATCGCTCAACAAAGGAATCGGACGCTGCCCCCCCCCGGCAAGCAAATACAACTTTATCTTCATTGGACTATCCGCTGAAAGGGTGTCCATATCTCCATGCCCTTGCAATGTAACCGCATCACTGACAAGCAAGATAGGACGCAGGCGCAGCCCTTCTGGATGAAACTGGAAAGAAACACTTCCGCGATGAAATACGGTGGACTCTGGTATATCAAGCGTAGGGATAGACCAGGCAAGTCTGAGAAGCTCCAATAAAGCAGGTAGTTCATATAGATCAGCCTGCTCTGCGCTGAGATGTCCCCATCCAACAGGTCGACTATGGTTAGACGAAGACTGCACGGCAAATGCAGCAGAAAATCGGCCGCGTAAACGGGTGGCTTTCGGGAGATATTCTTGTGCGTATTTTTCAATCTTACCGTCTGCGAGCTGGGCACGAAGACGAACGGTCCATGGAAACCGCAACGAAATTTCCATATCCCCAAGCATCCTGCCTCCCATAAAACTTCCGGTCACATGCCCCTTTTTTGATCCCAGCTTAGAAAGCGAATCAGAAACTCCTCCAAACTGGTCCCAATTTCCAAATATTACCTTCGATGCATTCATCCGAATAGGACCAGAAACGTTTCTAAAATGCATTCCCTGCCACGTAAAAGTGTCCAAATCAAGCTCACCAGATCCACTTAACTCACCATTCTCATATTGTCCTGTTATTTGCACATGACCCCGTAAATCCGTAATACCTTCCGCTACCTGCAGGTTCGTTCCGCCACAAAACATAGAAACATTCCACTCGGTTTTACTTATTTCACCGAGTCTACGATTCCACTTAATGCGTAACGCAGGCTGATTCGTTTGGGCATTACTGTAGGCAACCAGAGTCACGGGTTGAGTACCTGGATGAATATGCTCAAACACTTTTCTTGCACTTTGGGGCAAAGACCTCATCAGGACATCTCCAAATACCAACTTGGTAACCACCAGTCGGTGCAACTGTAAATATCCTACTCCGTCTTCGTTGATTTCCATCTGACCATTACCACGCCATCGGGATTCCTGGTGTTCTGCTTCCAACTGTCGAAGCCGAACGATGATTGGAGAAACCTTTGGTTCCTTCTTCACACCACTTACTGGCGGCTGGTAAAATCCCTCACATTCGATATCTCCTTTTACAAACGTTAGTGGATACGGAAAATGTTTTACCAGAAGTTTCATCCCTTTAGGTTTCACATGCAATCGTCGAAGATGCATTTTGCCCGGCGATCCCAGCATTTGAAGAGAAAAGTCACATCTTCCACTCACCCCCAGCTCATTCCATATTTTTTGATAGTCAGCAGTGAATGCATCCCTTAATTCGGGTTCAAGATTGACATTCACACCTGACAACTCCAAATCAACAAGGCTACCCTGCGGACTAACCGTTACGAAAGCAGTCGCGTGTACGGAACCTCGATCGTTCAGACCAGAAATATTCCTAAATTCCCATTTTCCACGTTCCGCAATTATAGTTCCCGTTACGTTATCCAACGGGTAAGGAAAATATTCGGAACGCACGGAACATCTATCCAGATGGATTTCTCCACTCTGTTCTACTTTGGCTAACCGACTCGCACGTAAAACTCGCCACTGAACATCTGCCCTTCCTTGTATATGAAAACTCTCCATATTTTTACGTATCATCACCGGCAGTGCTGTGAGCAGTTTGTCGTCATCTAAACGCACATTATCAGCTTGAATATGCAAATCAAAAGGAGCTCCCTGGCCTGGATCACGTACTTCAGCCTGTACCCTTACAGAAGCCTGACCTCCCTCTCCCATTAAATCGAGCATCATCTTATCTGGTTGGCGGTGTATCATCCCCTGAACGTGTTCGACCCGATATGGAAACTTCTGAAACAGGAAAGATGCATCCACACACTCCACACTGCCGACCAATTCCCATCCTTTAGACTTTTGTAACAAATCGACATCTACATTCACCCGACCACCAGGTTGAAATTGTTTCCACCATCTTTCCCAATTGGACGGTAGTGTTTGACGGATCCTCTCGTCCAAAACGAGATCTTCCGCTTGAATATGCAGAACGGCATCAACGGGCTTTTCTTCTAGCTGAGAAAGCAACAAAGAAACATTACCACGGGTAGTAAAAACTGTCGTACCGTTTCTTCCCTTGAAATCCAGTATTTCCAAGTTCCCTTCACGACAGCGGGCCAAAGCGCTAACTTGATGAATAGAAAACGGTAACGCATCTCCTTGAATGGTACCCTTATCCAATTTCGCTAAAACATCATAATTCAGAATCCCCGCTTCCTGCCCACTCTGCACAACAAAACGAATGCCCGCTTCCCCCTCAATAGACCAAGGCAACTTGATTCGATCATGATGGAAGACCGTCCCATTCCCCTTAATGCTCTCCTGGGACTGGCTTGTCTCGTTGGCTGTGGCAAGCTCTGCGCTCTGAGCCATCCAGGAAGACGCCCATTGCGGATTAACCTCTGATAAAACACGATATCCAAAATCCATCAGCTCAGGATCGCATTGCAATCGGTCAATCTGGCCTTCCACTTTCCAGGTTTTGTCTTCCGTGCTGATATTTACAGCGATATCTGCCCGATGGATACGTTCTGAATGGAATTCCGAGTGTATGACTAAGGTATTTTTCGAGACTTTTTCAAGAGTGAAAGTAGAACGATTCAGAACCGAGAATGGTATTTGCCTATTAATATTTGACGATCTCTCCTCGCTGTCGTGTTCCTCGGCAGTTGGCTTGTCATAAATTTCAACCGTTGCGTTTCGAACCGCCAGTCGGTCAAGCAAGCCAGAAAATGACTGAGGTATCCATGTTTCAATATTCCAGTGCCCGTCATTCTTCTGGATGGCGCGAATGTGAGGACGTTGAATTTCTGCATAACGCACACGCGTGCGATTATCCTGAATATCAACATCCAAGATCACACGAGGAATATCGATCGTTTGAATCCATTCGGAACCTATTTCCTCTTTCACTTGAAGACTATTTAACCTTAATCTCGATTCATCCCAGGTAGCGCTCTCGAGCTCTACATTCAGACTGGGCCACCGATCTCTGATCTGAGAGAGTATATGCTGTCGGGTCAGTTCGTCCTTACCACCCAATCGGTAATAGACAATCGCAAGAACCGCCACACTACAAGTGACGGCTATCACAGTATAGAAAAGCGCCTTGCGCATAATTATCCCGTCCAACTTCTACCAGTAAGTATCTAACACTGTCTCAGTCAAAATCGTCTGAATCATTAACAGTCCTGCGCCCATCGTAAGCATGGAATACTGAGATTTTTCAGGGAAAGATCGTATCCAGGCGGTTGCCGGTAGAACAACCAGTGGGGTCAAAAAGATCCATATTCGCTCTGTTTCCAAGACATAAAGAGGAAGCAGCGTAACCACCATTAATGTAAGTGAAAAAGTAATAAGCATACCCCGTATGGATTCAGCATTTTCTGCTTTGACACGTAAACAACTGAATAACTGATACAACCAGAAAATACTCACAGTTAATCCGCAAGAAAAAAAGAAGACCACTACGTTTGCCACACTAATATGGAAATACTGCCACCCTGCAAGATGTCCAGTCACACCCATCATCCGTGAAGAAATTTCCATGGCGGAACCCAACATCTGAAACGGATCATACCCCGTAAACACATACAGAGGGACGTACATAGCCAAGCCACCAAGAAACATTCCCCAAGGAACCCAAAACAGGGATTTGCTGTCTGTGTCTTTCTGATAAAAGGGTTGTTTCGAGCTGCCATTCCATTGGTACAGAAAAAGGAACACCAGTAACAGCCCTACCACGGAAGCTGAGAAGGTCATGAAAGTTGCTATGCTCAGCATCAGTCCCGTTAAGAATCCAAAAACATACGATCGATTACAGATCGCTTTCCAACCAAGAAATATAGACCATATCAAAGGAACTGAAAAAGGACCGTCCATTGAGGTCGCCGTGAATAATACGACATTGGGTAACAAAACATACAAACCCGTTGCCACCCTCGCCGCCGATTGATCCATCACATCACGGGCGAACAAATAGACAGCCGGAATGCTCAGAGAGGAAAAAACAATCACCCCCCATGCGGCGCGCAGAGGTGTGTGTCCGAGAATCTCCGTTACGGCCCAAAGGAACAGAACGGCACCCGGTGGATGCGTCTGTGCATGCATCGGCATTTCATAAAGCCGATTAGAATAGTCCCCAATAAAGTTCCCCGGATTTTGAACCCTATTTATCGCACCATAATATTCCAAATCCAGCTTTTCAAAAGGACGACCTAATCTTGAAGTAATGCTTCCATCAATGCCTGCCACGGCTACAGAAATGATCACCATCCATGTCATGAAAAAAGTAACGTCCATCCACGTACCTGAAGGGCGACGTATCCGTTTTTTCCACGCCATTGCAAATATACTGAGAATCCCCACAGCCACCAGCAGACCGGTTTTTAATCCGAATCGCTCATACGCATAAAGAGGCGCTAACTTGTAACTGACAGCACCCAGTCGCAAACCCGACGATTGCATTCGGGAAGCCAGCCAGCAATGGTATAACCAAAAACAAAGGGCGCCCAAAATGACATGGATCAACAGTCGGCGATGACCGGTGCGCAGCGAGGGTGCAATCAAACGACGGACGTAATTACAACCACCATACAACCGCCGTAGATAAGCAATGCCACTACTATTTTCCAAAGGGAGCACCCGCATGAATAGCCTCCATGCGTCCGCGGGAGCAAAAAAATGATTACAGAAGATCACAGATCATAGGCAATGTGCCCATCGATGTCCGTAGCAGTTTTCCAGAAATGAAAACACGCTAAAAAACCGACGGTATGAAGAACCCTCATCTTGATCTGTTGATCAAATAATACCTGCCAACTCCTGAAGTTGTCGCCAATTTTCCAACCGCTCTTCTTTACCTCGCAACAACGTATCAGAAGGATTCCCTTCGCGATCAAAATGCTTGGCAAAACGGCCTTCACTGCGGCAAAAATCGATGAAATCAATGGTCTCACTGGATTTCGGGTTCGTATACCAATCATTCTTAACGCCTGGATTTCCCTGCAAAGACAACCTTTCTCGCACTTTTTCCCCCTTGCGTGGATCATACGTCATAAGAGGAAAAGTACGCGTGTCCACTGCCAGGCGCGCCTGATCGGCAGCCATATTGTCTGCTACCCCGTGCTCGGGCTGACAGGTGGTATAACAGATGATTACGGCAGGCCCATCAAATTCCAACGCCCCTAGAATTGATTTGTAAAAGTGATTGGTGTGGGCACAAGTAGTCTGTGAAACAAAGGTATAGGGATGCATCATGGCAATTTGAGCAATTTCCTTCCTTCGTTCCTGTTTTCCATCATACTTCTTACCATGCAGACTCATCTTTGTATTTTGTCCAATGTAAGTGCTTGTCGATGCCTGACCGCCGGTATTGGAATAAACCTGAGTATCCAGAATAAAGACTTTCACAGGCAGCCCCGATGCCAGCATCCGAGACAATGATTGAAAACCGATGTCAAACATCGCTCCATCACCACCAATACACCATAATGGACGGCCTTCCCATCCCATCTGGTCCCATCGGGTACGTACCCCCATTGCATCGGCAGGTGCATTTTCAAACAGAGAATTCGTCCAGGGAACAAGGTACGGATTGTAGGGGTAAGTGGAGGTATAAACCGTATTACACCCCGTTGCAGCAACAATGCCCCATTGGTCGCCATACTTGGCACCTGTAGCGGAGCAAAGCATGCGTAGCGCCGTCCCCTCACCACAACCTGCACAGGAGCCCGCGCCTCCAACATAGATATGCGTTTTTTCCTTCAACATCATATCAATCAACAGATTGTCGTTGATGTAGGACTCATCTGACTCACCGAAATCCTTGAACATACGGTGACTTCTACGAATCTTGTCCATCTCATCTTCTGTTTTCTCGACCATTATCAACGCTTCATCGTCACATACCGTAACACACTCAGCACAACCTTTGCATTTACTGGGATCGATGACGATGGAGAAACGTCCCCCTTCTTTTCCCTTTTTCTGAGGGCCATCATAATACTTTCGTGTCTTCGCCCACTGAGCTTCAAACATCTCCCGGTCTTCTTCCGATTCCAATTCTGCCAACTTTTTATTCAAATCGGACTCAGCAAGGACCTTTCCCAGAATCGCAGTGTCTGGGCATTCAGTAACACAGTCCATACAGCCTGTGCAGTTTTCTGTGATGTAATCCGGGATCTCTGGAGAAACATAACTGAAATCTCTCAAGGTCGCTGTGCCCGCGGGAATCAGGGAGCGGGCCAGAGAAAGATCAGCCGGCAACTCCTTCTCCCCATAACCTTCCTCATAGCCACGAATGATTCGCTCATTAAAGTCTGTGACATCAAGCACAGGAAGTTCCACCTGCAGGTAGTCATAGTCAACTAAAGTTCCATAACTATTATTGTTCTGAGGATCCAGCTCACTGGCCTCATTCATCGATGACTTCTTTTCACCCGTTGCCACTATTGTTTCCTTTCCTGAACCTTCAACCATTTTGTTAAGCGAAAAATGCTGCTGTTCTTTGATAGACACGCAACTCACTTCGAATAAACGTAACTATCCTCAGCTTCACCGTAATCTGATTTTCAAACATTCCATCACAATGACGCACTCATTAATTCTGCAGCAACTTCCTGCATTTCACTGTAACCACGCTTAACGCAGGTAAGATTGTCCTGAACTACACGTTCACCACGTTTACCGAAATACTTGCGCAAAGCCTCTTCCACTCCATCGTATACCTGCTCATCTGTCATGCCACTGTCCGAGGCATACGGTGTCAGTTTTAAGAAAGCGCCTAGCAAAACAATTCCCTGCATTCGCATTTCAAGATCTGCAACCGATGCTACTTCACGTGCAATTTTTACCATATCGGCAAAAAATACACGCAAGCCTTTGGAACGTATCGTTTCCTTGTGGTTCTCCGGAATTCGCTGCCATACGTCTTCTGGATTCGTGAACGGGCTCTGCATGAATATTGCGCCACCATCCACCATACCTGTCAGTGGATTGCCACTAATTAAGGCGGTGGTGTCATTCAACACGACTAAATCAACATGCTCCAATTCGCTATGTGAATAGATATGTGAATCCGCAATTGTCAGATAATAGGTAGTCGGCAGACCCTTTTTCTCCGAGCCATACTTAGGATAGGCCTGTACATCTTTTCCAAAAACCTGTCCTCCGATTGTTGCGATTACTTTATTCGTCGTTACCGATCCAAATCCACCTATGGAATGGCCTCGCATGGAGAACGCACCAGGAGGCCGCAGATCCGGATCCTCTGTCAACGCCAAGGAAAGTGCATGCTTCACGCCGATCACAAAGAAGTCCTGCCCATCATTGATCATATTGTCAAAAACAGCAATGAGATCTCCTGCTCGCACATCCCGACTGCCCAATCCAGCTGCCCCATGGTAGATAGGTGGACAATGATCGATCTTCTCCATTCCGTTCTGACCCGTTATCGCATCACAAAAAGCGGCTTTGATTTCACGAGTCAGATGATTTCCAGTTGTCGACAAAGGATCATCCATGCGTTCAATAATGGCTATGGCTTTTGCATGTTTCAACGCATCAACGATCTCTTGTGATGGGAAGGGACGAAAACAGTAGATATTCAGACAACCCGCTTTAACACCCTTAACATCCCGGAGATAGTCGACAGTCGTCTGGGCTGTTTCCATGTATGACCCGATACCTACCAGGATGTATTCTGCATCCTCGCAACGATAGGAACTGACCATTCCATAACGCCTGCCCGTGTTACGGTAAAACTCGTCAAATGCCTCCTCCAAGGCAGGTGCCACCTGATCGTAATACCAACGCTGCGCTATTTTACCCTTCATGTAGGAGTCTTGATTCTGAACGACACCCGACATAATAGGATTTTCTGTGTCCATCAGATTCATCAACTTATCTTCTGGTTTTCCTACATACGCCTTCATGAAATCATCTTCATTTAGATGAACTGATTCCACGGTATGAGTTGTCAAAAAGCCATCCTGCACGTTCATGAATGGCGTACTCGAAGCCTCCGCAACACGGCGTGATATCAAACAAAGATCACCGGCCTCCTGGGCATTCCGGCCAAACAGGATTCCCCATCCGCAATCCGCAACACTCATCACATCATCGTGACCGGCATGCACATTAAGCCCCTGGCTGGTCAGAGCACGGGCACCAATGTTAAACACGGCCGGTAACCGCTTTCCGGAAATTGTGTAAAGCACCTCTTTCATCAAAACCAGGCCCTGGCCTGAAGTGAAATTTGTTACACGTCCCCCGGCAGCGGCAAATCCTTCACAGAAGGTAGCCGCCGAATGTTCACTCTCCGGCTCGACGAAAACAAGTTGGTCTCCCCAAAGATTGGGAACCCCATTCATCATGGACGCATTGAAACCACCGCCCATCGTAGTTGAGCTCGTGATGGGATAGGCGCCCGATCCTTGAGAAATTCGAGTTTCAACCCATACGACAGCTTCTGCTCCATCACAGGTGGTAGGAATTCCTGGATAAGGAAAACCTCCTTCACTTTTTTCCGGTACAGGTGTTCCTGTTGTTTTATGCAGTGTCCCAACTGCCATTCCCTTAACCTCCTCCGAACGCGTTCGATTGTGTCAAGTAGCTACAATCCATCGCTCGCTCTTAAATAACCACGTTTTCAGCTATAATTTTGTACTGTCTATAATCCAAAATCTGACAATAAGCAGCTTCCGCAACCAAACCGTTCAACCCGAGTCGTATCTAGTATATAAAGTAAAACCAGTAAATAAAAACCTAAGCGGCCTGTCCTCCAAACGGGGAACATTCTAGCATAAATAATGAAAATTGAACATTGCCTAGTCATAATATGACACATGTGGTGTTTTCTTAGCCCCCCAATACACTTTTCCCACACACCTCATTCTACCTATTATTAGCGTTCCTGCTCGATACTTTTGCACACAGCATTGGCAAATCCGTGAAAACAGTTGACCTTCTTTTTGAAGAAACAGGTGTCTCTGTAAAAGAGATTGCCCAAAAAACAGGACTGAAAGCTGCTCGTATTGAGGCTATCGCGTTGGGACGATGGACACCAAGTCCCCGGGAACGTAATCTAATCGCCCAGGCATTTAGTGTAGGAGTGTCCGAGATCAGTTGGGGGCACACCATGGTCCCCCGAAACGTCCGTTATCACCGGTTCGGATTAAAAGAGGATTTTTAACCCGATGTCTATCAGTATTTCCGATCTCTGTGAACAACACCAAATGAAGCCGGTAGATCTGGCAAAACGATCCGGTCTCGATACGCAACGTGTCTTGGCCATCGTTCTTGGAAGGTGGACACCGAGTCCGAAGGAGCGGAAACAAATCGCGTCGGTGTTTGACAGGTCTATAGATGACATTGCCTGGGGACACAAGACCCCCATACAGCATATTTATGGGCAAGGACCTTCCTGAATTCCATTCTGGCCTCCTGCCATCGTTCACATTACGCGGTCTGCCGCCCAGGCATATCGGCGCCCCGTTTTAAACTCTTTATACGGTAAATCGCATGTGAAATGGATCTGGTCTTTCTTATACGCAGCATTAATCGTATCCAGTACCTCTACCACCTGGCCATCGAGATACCCCATTCCCCTAATTTCAAAAAAATCCCCATTTACATCGATAACGTTAACACGATCCGTCCATACTCGAACTTTGCGTAATTGTCGCAGCTCGGTTCGAGTACGCTTCAAGAACAGCATCGTTGCCTCGAGATCTTCCACGACATGATCATGATGCGCTCGAGGGAGCCTTTCACCCATCACACGTTACCCTTCTGATTGTTAACCGTTGAATCAAACGCAGCCAGGGTCCCCCACAAATCGTAGTTATCTGCTTGCTGGATCTCGACTGAAACAATATCTCCGGTTTGAATCCCATCTCCCTGCACCAAAACGGTGCCATCAATTTCAGGTGCATCCGCCCAAGTACGGCCCACCCAAGCGTGGTCAGGGTTATCAGAAGGCGCATCAATGATTACGTCAACACGTCGCCCAACCATCTTCCGGT
Organism: uncultured Planctomycetia bacterium; assembly: GCA_963996245.1. Lineage (GTDB taxonomy): Bacteria > Planctomycetota > Planctomycetia > CAXEIY01 > CAXEIY01 > CAXEIY01. The sequence continues at coordinate 14,494 of CAXEIY010000088.1, forward strand.
TCCATTCAAAGGCGTGGTGTTGCTGAGTCGTCATCAGCGTTTCCTGACGTTGCTGCTTCACCTGTTCATCCAAGTGTCCGTCTAAACGGGTTGCGGGAGTGCCAGGCTCAAAGGAATACGTAAAACATCCCAATCGCTCAAAACGCACATCCTGAACGAAATCCACCAGCTCTCGGAACTGTGCATCGGTTTCACCCGGGAACCCCACGATGAAGGTCGTTCGTAAGACCAGATCCTCTATGCGACTACGTAGTTTGTGAACCAACGTTTCAATTTCGTGACGCTTGACACGCCGTTGCATACGGCGCAAAACAACATCATTGACATGCTGAAGAGGCATGTCAATGTACGGAATTACTTTGTCACAATCGCCAAGAACACCTATCAGCTCATCTGAAAAATGAATCGGGTACGCATACATAACACGTATCCAATCAATGCCAGAAACCGCATTCAAAGCAGCCAATAGCTCGGTGAGTCGAACTTCACCATAGAGATCTAACCCATAATAGGTTGTATCCTGTGCCACCAAAATGAGTTCTCGAACGCCATCCGATGACAATTCCTCTGCTTCAGCAACCACCTGCTCAATCGGCTTGGTAACATGGCGACCACGCATTGCAGGAATGGCACAAAACGTACAGGTACGATCACAACCTTCTGAAATTTTCAAATAGGCATAATGAGGCGGTGTCAGTCGCAGACGAGCCCCATCTTCAAACGCTCGAATCGGTGCCGGACGAAACAGCGTTCGCTGCTCCTGCATACCGCCCAGTAGTCGATCACAAACTTTCGTTATTTCTTCACGTCCGAAAACTCCTACGATTGCATCTATATCAGGCACTTCCTCAAATAATGCTTCGCGTTGCCTCTCAGCTAGACACCCGGAAACTACGACCGCCTTTGTCTCACCACGGTGTTTCAAATCTATCATCTTATGAATTACCGACAGCGACTCCTTCCGTGCCTCCTCGATAAAACCGCAGGTGTTAATAATAACTACGTCGGCACCCTCGGGTTCCGCTTGAGGGAGATACCCCTCAACCGTAAGCAAACCGAGCATTCGTTCGGAATCGACTAGATTTTTCGGACAGCCCAGACTGACAAAGCAGTAGCTACCTCGAGCATCCGTAATCGGAGTGGAAAGAGGAACAATGGATTCCATGGCATTCCTCAAAAAGAATTACATTAACTCGCGAATTCACCTAAGTATTCTTTAAACAAGATACTATCGCACTATACGGTAATATCTTGTTTTCAGCCAGTAACGTCCGCCAGCTACTACTTACGTTATCCCTTTTGATGGCATGCGCGACTTGAAATATCAACCTTCGTACTCCACCCGTTTCATTGACGATCTTTACCTGTAACCTGATAATATGCTGAGTATACTAAGTATACTCAGGTGTTCTTTTCCAGACATGAGGTGGCTTGCCCCATGAGCTTTCCTGAGCCCTCCAGCCCAGATCCCCTTCAGCCCATCGGTTCACCGCATCCATTGATTGTCACGCTTCATTGTACTTGTGGTTCTGAAGTACGCCCTGCGAGAACCAGCCAACCTCTCTTTATTCTCTGCAGACAATGCGGTAACACTTTATTTGTTCTACCCCAAAGTGCGTTTTCTGGGACTTCGCCACTTGCCTTAGATCACAACCATTCCACGTCTGACGTTCACCACCAGATCGAACGTTCCACCTCCTGGACAACACCTTCTCCCCGAAGCGACCATAAAGATTCGGCTACGAAACCAGCCCACCCAGCACCCCATTATGCCCATCCTGCTACGCCCGCCCAAGCCACACAAAGGACGGCTCGTCCATGGTGGAAGCGACCGAAATTAATTCTAGTAATCGCACTACCCATCATAATCCTGACACTGTTCTACCAATTCAGGTCGAGTACTCGAACCGTTTGGGTTAATGACTTATATCGATCCCGGACAGAGGGTATACGCGCTTATCAAACGGGTAACTTTCCCGCTGCACAACAAGCCTTATCACTAGCTTCCAAACGATTAAACCAACTTGGGAAAACCACTCGCGAAGCACAAGATTTCCTGAATCAGGAACGACAGGAAGGAGCATTCCGAGTGGAACAGGTATCACGAGAGTTGTCGATTTGCTCCTCGGAAAATCGACTCCCTATCTCGCTCAGTGAACTGGTAGAAGAAGCCCATTCACACCGTCAGCAGGAAGGTACGGACCACTGGCTGGAACATTTCAGCATACATTATCGGGGCAAAAGCATCCTGCTCGATAGTGAGGTCACAGTCACTCTTTCGAAGAACGATGAACCTACCTATCAGCTGCCATACCTCTTCCACTTAAATGACGACCTATTTGTTATCCAGCTAAGCTCTCTGATACCGGATCTTTTCCAATACATTGATTTATCGAAACCGCGTCGTGTGTTCTTTGGCGCTCGCCTGGAATCCGTTAGTCCTGACCCGGAACATCTGAACCACTGGATTATTTCGTTCCAACCATCGAGCGGCGTACTCCTGACCCGGCCTGAACTTCTCGAAAAAACCGCTCTCTTTGCCAATCACCCTGAAGACGATTCCCTGAAATCCCTGCTTAATCAGCAACGTTCGGAGGTGGAGTCTTGGTAGCTCGTCAGCTTCTCGTTCTACTGGCTTGGAGTTTATCTGTAATTTCATTCAACGATATGGAAGTACAAAACATCCCTGTTGCTGACTTGAGTCACCCTGAACGATGGCTGGAGCAAACCATCACAACAACCGGACGGGTAGAAGCGATTGGAAAAGAACGTATTCTTATGCGAAATTCCTCAATCGAATTTCAACTAGACCAACAATCCCGCAACATTCCTCATAGCGCAGAGAATCTCGCTCTGACAGGAACGCTTCAAAAAACGGGAGGAAACTGGATATTCCATGTTCAATCTGCTCAAACCACACCAGATGATCAACTATACTTCGCCAGTAAATTTGACCAATTTCAAGATAACTCTAAGGAACTTTTCCTCCTTGGCCAATGGGCCTTCAAAATCGGAACCTTTTACTCGGACCGGGATCTTCTGGAGTTAAGTAACATTGCAATCGAACGTGCACTTACGGTCAAAGAACAGTCGTTCGATCAATCCGATTTCCAGTTGCGATGGACACTCGCCCTCGAAGCTGAGGAACTCGGCGCCTCGGACCGGCTTATCGCAGAACTGCGGCATAAAGGTTTTTTTGTGGCATACCAGCAGCTGAAGACGGGTGACTTCCTATCACTAAAAAGACTGTCACAGCAATTGCGTGACCAGATGAACGGAACAGAAACCCCTACCACTTCCGCCAACAGGATATTACTGCAAAAGTATCAGGCGTCTCCACTCAAAACCTATGATCAGCACCCTCGAAACGAAGACCGAAAAAAGCTACACCGTTACCTGTGGGCCATGATCACCGAAGCCTCCCTGTGGGCTCTCTGGAACAATCCTGAAAGTCGGGGATTCGAACTAGCCGTACAAGCAGAGGAACACCTGCCCGAAAGTACGCTCGCAGATCGCCTACGCTTGCGAACCATTGAACGCATGTCCTCCCATGTACACCAACTTAAACGAAACGAATTACAGTTACTTGTAAGAAATTCCGAACAGCTTAATCCGGATATTCCTATTGAATCACTCGTCATTGAGTGGTTGGAAGAACAACAAACAAAATTAGACCCCAACGACCTGTCCGCTCACCTCGTACTGGCGGATGATTACCTGAGCTTTGCCGTACAGCCGGCCACTACAAACCGCAATCTCAGGGAGAGCCATGCTCGAAAACTCCTGCTGAAAGTCTCGAAACTAAATGCCTCCTTTCCGGGTCTTGAATCGCGTTTGATCCAGCTGGATATGATCTTCGATCGAGCGGCTAGCCGTTGGGTTACCAAGAGCGAGTACCGTTCCTCTCCACAGGCAAAACGTGATCGATTGATTCAAAGTGGCCAGATTGAAATCGGAATGAGTCACAACGATGTGCTGTCGAGCCGCGCACGCAAACCGGACAGAATCGTCCGCATTGTTACCTCTCATTATCTTGAGGAACAATGGATCTATCAGATTAATGACCAACAAAAGCTTTACATCAACCTTATCCAGATGTCAGGATTCCACGGAAGCCTCAAAGTTGACTCCTATTTTACGGCACCATAGCCCATTTCGCCCCATACAGCAAAATACTTCCCTTCTCCCAGGGGGCCTCTCCCCTCTGTTGCTCAGGTACTCCCTTTTCTCAACCGACAGATGAAAAATCTGAAAAGGATTTGACCTTCGTACCAATTCTGCCGATTAACTCGTAGCAAAGGATTTTTATGACTATTCCTTTAACAACGAGTCCGCTGTATTCCGTAGAAAAATAAATTTTTAAAATTTCTGCGGGGCACCGAATCGTGATTGAAGACAGCTCAAAAAAACCCTTTCATGAAATATAAACACTTATTTAGAAATAACTTATGTCAGCACAAATGTCATCGGACGATCTTTTTAGGTGCAATTTTCGTACTAAGAAGTGCCATGATTTGTGGGACACGCAAGGGGAAGAGCAGCATGTGGTGAAAATGTGACGTATATACCCTATAGACAATCTTGGGAGCCGTTCCCAATTGGCCGTTTTGAGACAAATAGTGGGACTTTACCGTTGAGGTGAGAGCATATTCTTAAGCCAGAATAGATGGGCATTTACGATACCCAAGCTGGAAGCATGAAAGCTTTAGGAAGCTTAGGAAGACGATCCCCTTGGTAAGTTGAAATCACAACCTTTGACTACTCGCTATTAATTCCGGATTGAATCTGACTAGAGGTAAACAGCATATGGCACGTAAAGACGCTTTGCTAGCCCTGCATAAATTGTTAGTCGTCCGACGTGATGCCCTTCGGCGTGCACTGGCTGGTGACATGAGCCTTCTGAAAGAAATGGGCACATCAGGTAGTGGCGATTCAGCAGATATTGCGATGGACCTTACACAGAACGAGGTCAGTTCCAAGCTGGCTGAAATCGAAAGCCGAGAATTGGGTCGTATTGAAAGAGCCATTGAGAAGTTAAAAGACGGCTCTTTTGGATCCTGTGAAAATTGTAGCCGTAAAATCCCTATGGCACGACTCAATGCTCTTCCTTACACAACCACATGTGTCAGTTGTCAACGCTTGAGTGAACAGTACGGGAGTGGTGATTCGGAACATCAGGAAGATTGGCAACGCGTGTACGACAATGAACCAAGAAGCGATAACGTTAAACTTTCGGACATCGAGTTTGGACTGTCAAAGAACGGCTCTTAACTAGCTTATACGTGGCATCCTAAAAAAAGAAGGGAGGGCAACCTCCCTTCTTTTTTTCTGCATTTCCCATCTATAAAGCTTCTTCTACAAGCAACCCTCTCTAGTCTATTTTGCTTGATCTTAAGGAAATCTTTGACGTTTGGGGGCTAGCTGTCTAACTTGAAAAGCAGAGATCCTATCAACGTAGAAAGCTGGCACCGGATCTCACTGTCGTTTCCTAAAGCCCCCATGCCTCCGACCTCCATGCACTCCTGTCATGATCGTGTTAATCGACAATTACGACAGCTTTGTATATAACCTCGCACGCTATATGCAGGAACTGGGACAACAAACCCGGGTCATTCGCAACGACAAAATTACTCCAACTGAACTCGAAGCGCTACAGCCGGAAGCCCTTATTCTGTCACCTGGTCCGTGTGGCCCGGTCGATGCCGGCAGATGCCTGGACATCCTTTCCACGCTTTCATCTACCATTCCCGTTCTGGGCGTATGCCTGGGACATCAATGCATTGCTAAAGCATTTGGAGCGACCATCTCCCGCGCACCGGAACCCGTTCATGGCAGAACTTCTTCCATTACTCATACTCAGAGGGGCCTTTTTAAAAACTTACCCAATCCTTTCCGTGCTACCCGATATCACTCCCTGATAGTCTCTGAAGATCAGTTTCCAGAATGCCTTCAAATTACAGCCAGAACATGCGATGGTCTCATCATGGCAATTCAGCACCGGAATCTGCCTATCGCCGGTGTACAGTTTCATCCCGAATCGATTCTCACAGAGTGGGGACACCACCTGTTAAACAATTTTTTGCATATGGCGAATTTAACCACTCCGACAGCCTCCAGCATTTCCATGACTGAACGAGCCTTTAAAAATCGGGTAGCATCTTCCCAATTGGATTCCGAATTTCCTATTGAACTTTCAAAATAACACTGAAAATCATCCTACATTAAAATTCCGCCTATTAATCAAAGCGGGCCAATTAGGAGGTTTTTCAGAAATGGTTACCCCACCTGTAATCTACACAGACCGTTCCTTGTAACACTTACATTTCCTCTCTTTTTTTAGTTTCCGGAAACTGAAACGTACTGCTTTCCGGACAGATTTGTCCAATCGTCATGAATGTGTCCCACGTGGAGTCTTCGTCATGCAACACCCGACGCTGATACGTCCTGAAAATCATGCCACTTTTCAATCCGAAAAAATGGGTAAAACAACACTCTTTCAATCGGAAAGGATGCTTGTTGGATTAAACTGTTTTGAGGTCGGCCAGGAGCACGCGCTACACGCTCACAAAGGAATGGATAAGGTCTACCATGTATTAGAAGGAGCAGGTCTGTTCCTATTAGAGGACCGTACCATTCCCATGCAGGCAGGAGAAATGCTGATTGCTCCCGAGGGCATTCCGCACGGTATTCGCAACACGGAAACGCAACGTCTCGTGGTGCTAGCGATTCTCTCTCCATCACCATGACAACCGATGAAAACACCTTGTGAAACAAGTGGACGTCTTAGAACAAGGCACGCAACATACCTTCTGCCTTGTCCAACGTCTCTTCATATTCCTGCTGCGGATTAGATTGGGCTACAATGCCACCCCCAACGGGCATTTGGATCCAACCTTTACCATAGGTCATCGTCCGAATCAAAATGCTCGTATCCATAGAGCGATCGAACCCAATATAGGCAAGACAACCACAATAAGGCCCCCGCACACTGGGTTCTAGTTCAGCGATTACCTCACATGCCCGAACTTTAGGTGCTCCGGTAATGGATCCTCCTGGAAAAGCTGCAGCCAACACGTCTATAGGACCATTTTCAGGGCGCAGACGTCCTTCAACCTCAGATACCAGATGTAATACATATTCGAAGCCTTCCACTTCACAGAGCTGCGGAACTCGAATACTTGACGGTTCACACACTTTTGAAAGATCGTTCCGAAGTAAATCAACGATCATAATATTTTCCGCACTGTCTTTCTCACTTTCACGCAAAGCATCTCGTGTGAACAGGTCTGCTTCGGGATTCAGACTCCGGTGGCGTGTTCCCTTGATCGGACGAGTCTCGACTCGGTCACCTCGGACTCTTAAAAACCGCTCTGGCGACGCACTCAGCACCACAAAATCTCCGATATCAAAGTAACCGGCAAAAGGGGCAGAATTACATTGTCTGAGTCGCTGATATAGAAACTGAGGGGAACGGTTCGCGGGAAATAGAAGACGCTGAGATAGATTAACCTGAAAAAGATCTCCCGCATAAATGTAATCCATCCCCTTTTCAACAGCACGCAAGTAATGATCCCGTGTAAAATTACTCGTAAGTCCTGGTATCCCCAGAATCGGCGTCTGAATTTCAGGTTCAACAATCGTCTCGCCATTGAAACTTCGATCACACCGTGTTGCCGATTCGGGACCAGACTTTTCAATCTCTGCCATTACACGTTTTAAACGTTCTGCAGCCCGAACGCGTCTACGTTTCAAATCCATCTCGGGAAACCCCGTCGAGATTATCCAAGATTCTCCCGCCAAATGATCAAACGCCAGTACCCAGTCGTACATGCCTATTGCGAAATCTGGAACACCAAATTCATTGTGACAAGCATGTGGAAGATGCTCTAATCGATGGCAATAATCGTATGAAATTAAACCGGCTGCCCCTCCCTGAAAGGAGGGCAAGCCTGCCAGAGTAGGTTGCGAAAAATACTCTAGGCGTTCAGCTAAACTTGCCAGCGTATTATCTTCTGCTTCATGAGTAGACACGTTACTTAGAGACACTGCAGATGTGGACTGCACATCATGATGTCGTGTTGCTGGCACACAAAACCACTCAAAAGGATCCGCTGCGATATACGAGGTCATTCCGTGCGCGTCGTCCGTTCGCGCACTGTCAAAAAAAATACAGTTCGGCCAGTGAGACAAACTTTGAAATGCCTCAACGGCTGTCAATCCGTACGGAAGTGGCTCAATAATAGTAGGATTCACAGCTTTGAGAGACCTGATGACGTTGATTTAACCACACTATGCTATCATACGGACCCAAAGAGAACACGCACGGTGACTTCCCGTTCCACACAATACCTGAAGTTTGACTAATTCCATCGTGTTTTACATGAAATCAAGTCAGATATTGGATCAGACACAACATAAAAACAAACCCACCAACCAACACAAACCCGGTTGCGGCATCGCCTTTCCATGTAAAGTCAATAATAGACCAGCGCATCGCAAGAAAGAGGACAAACAATAAACCTCCCATTCCCCATCCCGCCCATTTCGCGATCGAGCAGCACAGTGCCATTAAAGACATCAGGATAATAAGCGATGCGAAACTCAGTTGGCCATTTCGCAGCACCATCGGAAAAGGGACACCCTGATCTTCGGACCACCATCGCGCACGCACTTTCATTTGGTGATATTTTTTC
>CAXEIY010000089.1:0-13215 GCA_963996245.1 uncultured Planctomycetia bacterium
CTAGGGAAAATCTGGCACGTGAGATTGGGATAACGCAAGGATGCCTCATACATGCGATGTGCCTCTTCCGCATTCATCGCCATTCGAGCTTCCGTCAAAACATGTTTACCAGCCTCTAGCGCCGCTAACGTAATCGGACAATGCAGATACGGCCACGTTCCGATACAAATCGCATCGATCTCAGGGTCCTGGATCAGTTGCTCCCAGTGATCATAGGTATTGGCAATCGAAAACTCTCTAGCCACTCGATTACTTGATTCAGCCGTACGATTAACCACTCCGGTAATTTCCACTCCAGGAATATCCTGAAAACCCGGTATATGTCTCGAACATGTGTTCTTTCCAGCACCAATCAAGCCCATCCTTATTTCTTCCACGACGCACCTCGTTCTTCGATATCGCATTCACTGAACAAATAGCCGGAGATCACTTTACGCAATAAAGCAGACCGCTCTTACAGCTCCCGGGCGGCTACTACAGGCAGAGAAACAACACAACCTTGTCACTGCTACCCGACGTTCCCAAAGCAGATAACACGCGCGGAAAACGGATGACAATCCTTCAATCAGATGCTGTGGAAATCGGATCAGGACAGCAACTGAAGTATATAAGGGGACACGACTCCGTACTTATGACGTGGACACAATGGATTGAGCGGAACCTCTATTAGCCGCCACCACGGAATCTGACGTCGCCTTAAGAGGTTTCAACTCTTCTCTGACTACCGAAAATTCTTCCGGAGCTTCCACTCCAATACGTACGGCACCACCAGCGACTCGCAGAATCTTGACGGCGATCTCGTCACCTATCCAAATGCGCTGTCCGACCTTTCTTGACAAAACAAGCATTCTGATCACCTCCTTGCTGCTTCCGGCCGTACCACAGGATTCTCCCGACTTGCGCTCCTCCACAATTGACAATAACGTCCCAGAAGGCTTTCAAGTCGCAGTAGTCTACTGCATGTATCCCATGAATACAATGTAAATCAATTGAACTACATAGGTCATACACACCTTGATGGTTAGGCCATCTTCAATGATCCTGCCAAGTGAATCGATTCCGAATAATAAGGCGAAGATTCCGGCATCCAGGTGCCGACTTACGCTTCGTTCCAGGCGCCAGCTAGCTAATCCTTACCATTACCCACATGAAGCCCAAATAAACCGCATTCCCATACTCCCCATTCGATGTCTCCTAACAAAATTTTCACGGTCCAGCAGATCGACAAATATTTGACAGTTAAATTTCACTAATTTCACCTACCTCGGTTCACCCTTGGATGGTTAAAATGTGCTAGGCTACAACTAAGCAGAGCGTATGTGCGAAAATGTATTTTCGGGAAATCATGATACGGACATCACCACCCATTTTATCGAAATTACTTTGCCTTTGGCCTGGACTGTACCATATTTGCTTCGGAAGCATCTGGCTGGGATTTATCCTGGCCATTACCGCTACAATTTCATTAAATACAGCGATAATAGCCAGTTTTCTTTGGACAGACTTGGTCCCGATGCATTGGCAGGCTGGTCTTTGGATGATAACCACTATGATATGGCTAGTCGCAGCAACCACAACCGACTGGAATACACGCTTACATCCAACACTTATTACCGGCGAACAAAGCGACCACCTGTTCCGCAAAGCGCAAGACCAGTTTTTAAATCGGGATTGGGAGGCCACCGAAGAAAGCTTACAATCTCTATTACGATTTAACCCTCGGGATTGTGATGTACTATTACAACTTGCTACATTATACCGGCATCAGGACCGCCCCCATGAAGCACATAAGACACTCTTAAAATGTGAAGAGGCTGACTCCACTGGAAAGTGGGCGTGGGAAGTGGGTCAGGAAAAAGCACAGCTAACGACATTAAGATAACCCCTTTAATTCATCCCTTCAAAAGAAGTATGGAGAGTTTGAATGTACGAGCGATTTACCGATCGTGCTCGCAAGGTCATGCAGCTGGCCAATCAGGAAGCCCAGCACTTTAACCACGAATATATTGGTACCGAACACATCCTTCTTGGCCTCGTCAAGGAAGGTAGTGGCGTTGCAGCCAATGTACTGAAAAATCTGGACGGTGATTTACGTAAGATCCGCATTGAAGTAGAGAAACTAGTACAAACCGGACCAGAAATGGTAACGATGGGGAAATTGCCTCATACACCACGTGCCAAAAAGGTTATCGAATACTCGATGGAGGAAGCCCGAAACCTGGGCCACAATTACGTCGGCACCGAACATATCTTGTTGGGGTTGCTTCGCGAACAGGAAGGGGTCGCTGCGCAAGTTCTTCTTAACCTCGAACTGCGACTCGATGAGGTGCGGGAAGAAGTGCTCAATCTGCTTGGTCATGGAATGGAATCGGGTGAATCCGAACGGCCGGCATCCAGCAGTAGCAAAGGAAAACAATCCAAAACACCTGCTCTGGATAGCTTTGGTCGTGATCTCACAGAACTTGCTCGACAAAACAAGCTAGATCCTGTCATCGGTCGTGAAAACGAAATCGAACGTGTCACCCAAATCCTTGTGCGACGGACCAAAAACAATCCTGTTCTCCTTGGAGAAGCCGGTGTCGGTAAAACTGCTATTGTGGAAGGGTTAGCTCAGATGGTCATCGAAGGTGACGTACCTGAGCTTCTCCAGGAACGCCGAATTGTGGTATTGGATTTAGCCATGATGGTGGCAGGAACCAAATATCGTGGACAGTTCGAAGAACGCATTAAAGCAGTGATGAATGAAGTTCGACGTGCCAAGAATACCATTCTCTTCATCGATGAGTTACACACACTGGTGGGAGCTGGTGGAGCGGAAGGAGCTATTGATGCTTCGAATGTGCTCAAACCTGCCCTTTCGCGTGGTGAAATCCAGTGCATTGGAGCAACGACTCTCGATGAATACCGAAAATACATCGAAAAAGATGGCGCACTGGAAAGACGTTTTCAGACCATTATTGTTGACTCGCCTTCAAAGTCAGAAACGGTGGAAATTCTGCGTGGTCTCAGAGATCGTTACGAAGCACACCATCGTGTCCGTATAACTGACGATGCAGTAGAAGCGTCTGTTGAACTCTCGAGTCGATACATCACAGGCAGATGTCTCCCCGACAAAGCCATTGATGTGATTGACGAGGCAGGCGCACGTGTTCGACTGCGAGCTAAGACATCGCCACCCGATCTGAAAGAAATAGATGGGGAAATTGATCTTTTACAACAGGAAAAAGAAGAGGCTGTCGCCAGTCAGGACTTTGAAAAAGCTGCGCGTGTACGCGACCAGACAGACAAACTGAAAAGTAAAAAGGACGAAGTCACCAAAGAATGGCGTGAAAAATCCAAGGAAATTGACAGTATCGTAGACGAAGAAGTGATTGCCGAAGTGGTTTCTAAGATGACCGGTGTCCCGCTTACTCGATTAGAAAGTGGAGAAGCAGAACGACTGGTCCAGATGGAAGACGAACTGCACAAAAAGGTGGTCAGTCAACATGAGGCTATCAAGGCACTCTCTCGAGTTGTTCGTCGCAGCCGAAGTGGCCTGAAAGACCCTCAACGTCCGACCGGTGTTTTCATTTTTGCCGGACCGACGGGTGTTGGTAAGACGTTGCTCGCCAAGACACTGGCTGAGTTCATGTTCGGTGACTCGGATGCACTGCTTCAAATCGACATGAGTGAATACATGGAAAAGCATAACATCAGTCGATTGGTGGGAGCCCCTCCGGGATATGTTGGTTTTGAAGAAGGGGGACAGTTAACAGAGCGAATTCGCAGAAGACCCTATGCCGTCGTGCTGTTAGATGAAATTGAAAAAGCCCATCCCGATGTATTCAACATGTTATTACAGATTATGGAAGAAGGCCGTCTCACTGACAGCTTTGGGAGAAATGTAGATTTCAAGAATACTATTTTAATTCTTACTACCAATGCTGGTGCTGATGTCATTAAAAGCCAGTCTGTTTTTGGTTTCGGGAAACGCGATGATGATTCCAGCTACGGAAAAATGAAAGAACGCCTAGAACAAGAAGTGGAGCGTCATTTCAGACCTGAATTTCTCAATCGTGTTGACGAAATCATTGTATTCCGTCACCTCATAAAAGATGATCTTGAAAAGATCATTGATATCGAACTGGCCAAAGTTCGTGAACGGCTCTTGGATCGAGGAATCACACTGACCTTGAGTGATGAATCAAAGGCCTTCATTATTGAGAATGGCACCAACTTGGAGTATGGTGCTCGCCCCCTGCGACGAGCCATTGAAAGTTATATTGAAGATCCTTTGTCTGAAGAACTCCTAAAAGGTGAATTTAAAGATAAAAATACGGTTACCGTTGAAGTCAAAGAGGTCGGAGACACCAAGCAGTTAGTCTTCAACTCGGCCCAAAGTAACGAACCGGAACTCGCCGGTGTCGGTGATGAAACGAGTGACTCCTAATCTCTGTACCGGCGATCCTGCTGCAATGATCACCTACCCTGCGATAAGTTCGTCAGCAACTGCTGCAGGGGAAGATTATTGTCAGAAAAAGGCCATTGCGAACACACACAGACGACTCTGCCTGAGAGCCCTGTTGTACCATTTCAGTGCCTAGAAATACCGTACGCAGCCCCGACCGGTTGCGGTCACGGAATCGCAAACTCTACGGTTGCTTCACCACGCAAGCTCTCTGCACGATCCAACAAAGGCTTTGTGGCTGCTTCCGTTCGACGTGTCAACGTATACTCCAGCACCCGGTGATCTCGAATATTCCACGGCCAAAGATTTTCCATCACGAATTCGACAGGAAACCGTTCATACCACCGGGGTTGAATATTCTCCTGAGTAACAAGGGTCTCGTACTGACCTTCCGGATCAACCAGTGTAATACGTCGGGTACCATGATAGATGTAATGCGTTGACACCGGTGTTGCACCCAATTCATGTTCATCCGAAGGACTGTCCATTTTTCCACCACTCATTATCACCAAAGCGCCTGGAGGATCACTTCGAATCGTCAATCTGCGTTCGATACATCCCGTGAAACCAATACCGATAAGCCCCATCACCAGAACACGCAAACCGTAAATACGCATATTTCTTCCCTGAAATGGTGGTACTTCTCTCGATCAGACTGACACAACCATAACCATATCGCTAAAGATCCCTGATACTGCTCCATTTCGACTATCTATCTAATTCAGCTACCTTCGATAACACCTTTCCCAAAACAGACGCCGACTGGTGCTTCATAACGCAATTACTTCCACCTTTAACGTATCCGTTTCAAGCAACGCAACCGTTGCTTTTCCCGTCACCCAGCCGCACGATTCCCCGGGGTTCAAAAAGAGTATCCCGTCTCGATCTTCATTTACGATCTGATGAGTGTGACCAAAGAGAATCACGCGCGCTCCGTCAAGCGGAGGATGCTGATTACTCGGTGGGTAATGATCCATGGCAACGTCCAGATCCCCAAGCCGAATCATCACCGGTCCATCACAAATCTCAGGAAACACCTCTGCCAACCCATCACGTTCACCATCATTATTGCCATAGATAATATCCAATGGACAAAGACAGCGTTCCTGGAGCAGACGCGCTGCAAAGGGTGCAACAATGTCTCCTGGATGAAGTATTCTTGAAACTTCTTCCCGTTCAAAGCGCTGCATCGCCCGTTCAATATTATCTAAATGATCATGACTGTCTGATATAATTCCAACCAACATAGTGCCGGGCATTCTATCGTTATCAGTCATCTTAACAAATAGGAATAATCCCTCCCCAACACGCTTACTCAATGAGAACGTTTTCTATCTTGGTTATTACGGTTATGATAGTTGCTTGACGCTTGTTTCAGGATGACATCACCCCCTTTTACCACTACACGGAGAGTCTGACTGCGTGAAATGGCAACGGGATGTTCAGTACTTCGGCGCAACTGATATCGGGACACGTCGATCCACCAACCAAGATTCCTGGACTGTCCATATAGCACCCGATGGCCAGCACTGGGAACAACAAGGACATTTGTTTGTTGTTGCCGATGGTATGGGAGGTCACGCTGTCGGCGAGCTGGCCAGTAATCTCGCCACCGAAATGATCGTTTTAGACTATCGCAAACAATCCTCTCAATCCGTAAAAGATAATATCCACCAGAGCATTCAAAATGCAAATGCTCATATTTACGAGCGAGCTTGTCAAAACCAGGAATTTCAAGGTATGGGCACAACCGCAACCGCCCTACTACTACTTCCCGAAGGTGCCCTCATTGCGCATGTTGGTGACAGTCGGGCCTATCGAATACGAGATGACCTAATCGAACAGCTCACTTTCGATCATAGTCTCGCCTGGGAAACCAAAGAACTCGCCAAACAAGGTATCAAGAGCAAAGAATCGGTAGAACACATCCCCAACAACATAATCCTACGGTCACTTGGCCCGACTTCCATGGTAAAAATTGATCTGGAAGGACCTTTCCCCAACAAGCCAGGCGAAACCTTTCTCCTGTGCAGCGATGGGTTAAGCGGTCAGATCACTAATGAAGAACTAGGCGTTTTAGCCAAATCACTTTCTCCCGAAGAGGCTTGCCGAACTCTGATAGATCTGGCGAACATACGAGGCGGTCCTGACAACATTACCCTGGTAATTGCTCAGTTACCTTCCTCTGATATTTTATCGGAAAACCAACCTCGCTCCTGGATCCCCAAAAGAGTCTTTTCTTTCCTTAGGTCCCCTTTTAAGAGGGCTCATAACACCCACATCTCAGGTAAGGCCCCTTATCGATCAGCGCCTTGTAAAATTGATCCATCCCAATTACTGGAGCTGATTTCATTAGAAAAGGCTTATCGGCAACAAGCCATTGCAGAATCCTGGAACGTAGCCTGGGAACCTTTTTTTCTCCATTATAAAAACGCTGAGCAACTCCGCCAATCAGCCAAGTGGAACCAGGCTTTTGTCTCCTATTCTCAATCCATCAGTATTTTGATGAGAGGGAAGCCAAGACCAAAATGAATTATCGAATAATCGTCGTACTTTTGGCCGACGCACCATGGTGTATATCAGACGACTTGAAAAAGTGAATGAGTTTTTATCCTAATAAAATGCACTTCCTTGTTTAAGAGGCAACCTGTATTGGCTACATCAAAAACTCTATCAAATCATTTTTACACCTTGCTCATTATTGCAGGCGTTTTATTTGTTCTTACCGCGTCTTCTTACTGGATTCAAACACTCAGTACAACTCCTCGTTATCGTAGTCTGATAAGTTATTCGGAAGCAACCAACCAGAGTGAACCGGTTGCATCGGAACCCATCACGATTACGCTTGCCAACTTCAAAATACCGGTTATTGAATTGTTACTCTTTATTGAATTACTCGCATTGCTCTTCTTTTCTATAACCGCTATGTGGCTCGATTATCGCCAAGCCAATCACCTGCACAGCGACGAAACTTCATCACACCGCATCCATTCATCCTGAACGACGAATAGCCGCCACTACTATGCAACAGGATCCACGTAAAGCCCTGCATTCCCTACGGTCTATGATTGAACGGCACAACCATTACTACCATGTAATGGGCGAACCAGACATTTCAGATCTTGAGTTCGACCGTCTCATGGAACGCTTGATTGCCCTTGAAGAAAAACATCCCGACCTGGTCACATCGGATAGTCCTACACAACGTGTTGGTGGTCGCCCCATTGGAGGATTTGTATCCATAGAACATCGTTTGCCTATGCTCTCCATCGAAAACACCTATAGTACATCCGAAATAAGAGCATTTGATGACCGCTTACGTAAACGACTGAACCAGCCATCTATTGAATATGTTGTGGAACTTAAGATCGATGGTGTTGCTGTTTCACTTCTCTATGAAAAGGGCAGTTTACAGAACGGCATCACACGTGGCGACGGTTATCAGGGCGACGATATCACTCACAATCTACGAACTGTTTCAGATATCCCACTTACTCTAAAAACCTCGCATCCACCTGAGTTCCTTGAAATTCGAGGGGAAGTCTATATGACACAACAGGACCTGGTGAACTTTAATAAACACCAGAAGTCCAAAGGGAATCGATTGCTGGCAAACCCCCGCAATGCCGTAGCCGGAAGTTTGAAGCTACATGATCCGAAAGAATGTGCCCGCCGGAAGCTTCATTTCTTTGGACACAGTATCGGACGCTTTGAAGGGATGGATTTCGACACGCACATGCAATACCTGCAGTCCATCCAAAACATGGGGATCATTACCACCCCTTCGATTAAGATGTTCAACAATATTGACGATGCCGTCAAACATTGCGAAACATGGATAGGACGAACTCATGAACTGGACTTTGAAATTGATGGACTCGTGATCAAGGTCAATCAATTTCAAACAAGAAAGGAACTCGGCAGCACTTCCAAATCGCCCAGATGGCTTGTCGCTTATAAATTTGAACGTTATGAGGAAACAACCAGATTATTAGACATCCGGTTCCAGGTCGGCAAAACAGGTACGATCACCCCCGTCGCCGACCTAGATCCTGTCGTCATTGCAGGCACCACTGTATCTCACGCTAGCCTGCACAATGCAGATGAGGTCCAACGTAAGGATATTCGAATAGGTGATCTGGTTGTTGTTGAAAAAGCGGGAAAAATAATTCCCCACATCGTTCGCGTTGAAGCCCATCATCGAACTGGAAAGGAACGTTCTTTTTCATTCCCTGAAAGTTGCCCCGCATGCGGCACCGCGGTACAACGTGAGGAGGGAGGTGTCTATGTTCGTTGTCCCAATTTTTCTTGTTCGGCACAACTTCGTGAGCGACTTCGTTTCTTTTCGCAGCGCAGTGCCATGGATATTGAGGGACTCGGAGAAAAACTGATCGACCAGCTTGTCGACCAGAACCTTGTCAATAGTTTTGCCGACCTTTATCGGCTTACTATTGAAGATTTAATGCCATTAGAACGAATGGGAAAAAAGTCATCTCTTAATGTGCTCCGGGCTATCGTAGAAAGCAAGCAAAGGCCTTTAGAACGACTCTTAACTGGTTTAGGTATCCGACACGTGGGAAGTCGTGTAGCAAAAGTACTCAGTGAGCGATTTCAATCCATCGACAATCTACTTAGAGCCCGCGTTGAAGACTTTGAAGCGATCGATGAAATAGGACCTATTATTGCAAATAGTGTCTTTTACTATTTAAAGAGTCCCGAAGGTCGGTATTGCATTGAAGAGCTTCAAAAACTGGGAATCCAAATGCACTATTCCCAGGGAAACCAAAACTCGCGACCTGAAAGTACGATTACTGGAAAAATATTTGTAGTTACGGGCAGTCTTGATCATTTCACAAGAACAGAAATAAAATCCACCATTGAACGTTTAGGTGGCCGGACGACCAGTAGCGTTTCAAAACATACTTCTATGGTAATCGCAGGTAAAAATCCCGGAACCAAGCTTCAGAAGGCGCAGTCGCTGGCAATTCCAGTTCTCAATGAAAAGGAATTTATGGCCATCATTGGCTATAATCCCTCTTAATATACAGCCTCGCTTTCCCATTCCGTTCTTAATAGGAAAAACGTTCTCCTATTACTTATCTTGAAATGGAACCCGTTTCTTTCGTTCCTTTAAGGCTTTGTCTGAAAAAAATCCAGAGCGCCTTAAAGCGACTCTCGTCTACCACCGAATGGAGTCGTTTAAATAAAAATTGTCGTCCTGCCTGTTACCAACAGACAGAAACGACAATGGCACTCTTATTCACACGAATTGAAATCAGACCTTTTCCCTTAGATCATCTCTTTCAAATTTTTGAGAGGTCGGACTTTTACCTTACTCGATGCCCGTTTAGCTGGAACATCCATCAACTCACCTGGTCTAAACGGATTAGGGACCCCTTTTCTGGCCGGCCTTGCAGCTACACGCTTCTTTTCAATCTTCAATAATCCAGGCACCGTAATAGCACCGGCACCACTCCGGCCCAGGCTTTTTCTAATCAAAGTTTCCAACTCAACAAACACCTCTCCGACCTGTTTACGAGTCAGCCCAGTGCGTTCTGATATCGTGGAATGAATCTCCGTCTTCGTCATTGGTTTTTTGACACTCTTAGCCATTACCTACTTATCTCCCTAAGAAAAAAATAGTATGCCTGATCAGGCTTGTTAGTACGGGTAATCACTTAACACACATCCGTATGTAATAGATCCATTCCCGAAAACAACAAAACGACTGCACGCACCATTGTGACAAATGCATGGCTCTTTGTTCACGCCACACCCCCTCGGAAATCAGTCACCGGAGAAGTTTGGCGTAGTTCGTCAGGGTAGGCGAATCTCACGAATTGCCACTTCGGTGTACTTTTGACGATGCCCTGTCAACCGACGATATCCCTTCCTCCGGCGTATTTTCTGAATCTTGAGCTTAGGGCCTTTGACGTGCTCGACTACTTCTGCAATGACCAGTGCTCCTTCAACTGCCGGCTCCCCGATCAGGGATTGATTTTCGTCACGACAAAGCAGCACTCGATCCAGCTCAATAGACGCTCCAACCTCACTATCGCGCAAGTCGAGTTGGATGCGATCGCCTTCACGAACTTTCAGTTGTCTTCCACCATCTTCAATCACTGCGTACATTGGACCTCTCATCCGATCTTATGACGACAACGCAAACCTACATAAGCCTACTATTATACTCAACCGCCGGTTACCGGCAACTCTACTCGGCAACAGTTCACACTAAATTATGTTTGACTGACAGGCTGAACGGACACTTCCTTTACCTCATTTCCCTTGCTATTCAGACAAATGACCTGTAGGTATTCTGCTGAAAAATCGCTTTCGGAAGAAATCAGGATTTCCATTCGACCGTCATCCTCTAATTGAAGGATAGTTTGTCGTTTTTTGTTGCTTAAGTAAGATGCAGCCTCCGCGTGTACCAGTATCTTTACAACTCGGACATCTTCATGATGGGATGCAAGCTGCAAAATACGCATGGCTTCAATTGCAATGCTTTCCGCTGTTTTTACAATGCCTTTGCCCCCACAAACCTGGCATTCCTGATTGATACTTCGTTGTACAGATGATCGGATTCGTTGTCGTGTCATTTCAATCAAACCCAAGCTGCTCATTCGCAACACTTTAGAACGAGCACGATCTCGACTGATTGATTGCCTTAGCACCCGCTCGACACCACGTCTGTGTTTCTCATCACGCATGTCAATAAAATCATTTACGATAACCCCACCTAAATCACGCAGTCGCAGCTGTCGGGAAATTTCTTTAGCCGCTTCCACATTGATCTGATAAGCCGTTTCCTCCGCGTTGTCATCTGTTCGGAAATTTCCACTGTTCACATCAATTGCAACAAGCGCTTCGGTTTGATCGATAACAATAGACCCCCCTTTTCGGAGAGGCACTTTACGACACTGGATTTGTTCAATCTCCTCTTCCAGGTTGTACCGATGAAAAAGCGGCTCTTTATCTTGGTACAGTTTCAAACGGTTGACAAAATGCGGCATTACTAGCTTTAAGAACTCTTTGGCTCGTTCAAATGCCCGTTCATCGTCAATTAGGATGGTATCAATGTCACCAGAAAAAATATCACGTATCGTGCGGGTAATCAGATCGCTTTCCTTGTAAATTTCCGCCGGGGAACGTAGCCGTTTCAAACGTCCGTATATTACTTTCCACAGACGAATCAGATACGACATATCACGGGAAATATCATCTTTAGATCGATCGATGCCTGCCGTTCGAATAATAAAGCCTAATCCTTTGGGCGGTTCGAGTTCCAGGATTGTATCACGCAATTTTCGACGAATATCTTCATCAATTATCTTACGTGACACTCCCACACGACCTAAGCCGGGCATAATAAC
The DNA here is from genome assembly GCA_963996245.1 of uncultured Planctomycetia bacterium. GTDB lineage: Bacteria > Planctomycetota > Planctomycetia > CAXEIY01 > CAXEIY01 > CAXEIY01. The sequence goes on from CAXEIY010000089.1 coordinate 11,824, forward strand.
CAGATAACGACCCGGCACACTGACATACGTGGAAAGTGTAGGCCCCTTGGTTCCTACGGCCTCTTTAATAACCTGAACCAAAACCTCATCGCCTCGGCGAAAGATATCTTGTATCGGAGGTTTATATCGGCCACGACCACCCCGACTTGATCCGGAACCTGTTCGTGAACCGGATGATTTGTCTGGGTCCGTTTTAGAATCGTTGCTTTTCTTGTAGTATTCGGAATCCACATCGGAAACATGCAAGAATCCGTTACGACCAATCCCGAAATCGACGAAAGCAGCTTGTATGCTTGATTCAATATTTACTATTCGACCTTTGTAAATATTACCAACATGGCTCTCCAGACTACTTCGTTCTATATAAAGCTCTTCAAGCACTCCGTCTTCAAGAATGCCAACCCTACTTTCTTCGGGCTGAACATTGATTAACATTTCTTTTTTCATCTACAGACCTTTTTGTCGGCAGAAAATAATCATCTGATTGAAGATCAAATAAGGATGATGTTCCTGGCGAAATGCTATCCTTTGAACACGTTACATAATTATGTAATTTCATAACAAGCATTCCTCTGAGCATGACTTCAAAGAAACATCCCATAAACCGTTAAACAACTGGATTTATTCGTCGGGATGCATCGCCTTCATCTAAAACATTTCTCCATTGATATATTTTACGATCACGCCCGCACCGTCTAACTCTGTACCTGGCACTGCCGTGCTACCGGATTCACAGTAACGCTTTTCGCGACTCTTTCCGGTCGAGCTGATCTGACAACACTATTTCAATTGTTTACATTTAAAACATCTTGAGCCTGACCACAGTACGGCTCTTCATACTTTCCAATAGTCCTCAACAACCTTAACTACACTCTTTACTTATTCTCAATGACCTCAACCAATGCCTCCATTGCCACTTCGGCATCACTCCCCTTCACTTTCAGGACTAACGTCTGTCCCATTTCTGCCGCAAGGGTCATTAATTCCATAATACTCTTTCCATTAACCTTCTGCTCCCCTTTTACGACACAAATTTCACTGCTAAAGCGTTCTGCGCAACTGACAAATAAAGAAGCTACTCGAAAATGAAGCCCACCTTCTGAGTTCACTTCGACTCGGCGTTCGAAACTTTGACCACTCATGGCTTCATCTCATCTCACTTCAGGTCTTTTAGTATCGGTTCCGCAACACACTAAATACAGGGACGCCACATGTTATTTATTAGTCCTGAACTCCAAATTTCTGATTGTCCGCTTCATCAAGTAATTCCTGGATCTGTTCCCTCGTTGTCGCCCTTCTTAGAAATCGACAGAATTGATCGTCCTTTAAATTTTTGGATATATGGCCTAAGGCCTGTAAATGATCAGCTGTGGAATCCGGAGGTGAAATCAA
>CAXEIY010000090.1:0-9446 GCA_963996245.1 uncultured Planctomycetia bacterium
AATACTTAAGCTGCACATCGCTCCTTTATTCATTTTCCATAAAAGAATCTTCCTGGTCGATTCCATGTTCCTTGGTGTATTCCAGCAGAGTCTGAGTGCCGCCTTTAAAACTGTACGCTTCGTAACCGGCCTTCTGCATCCGTTCTGCCACTACAGAACTTTGCAGACCGAAAGGACAATACAATACATACTTCTCGGTTCTCTTCAGAGATTGGAATTTCTGCATCAGTTCATCAAGCTCAAAGTGAATCGCATCCGGATAATGCCAACGATCAAAGTGATGTCTTGAACGGCAATCGATTACCACGGCATCTTGAGGAACCTCTTTTGTGTAAATATAAGGCACGACCATTTCAGAAGGATCCATTCTGTGAACAGAAAGGATTCGACGTTTGTCTACAGCTTGACTGAGCAACGTCATGTCGATGTTGGATTCTTCCTTGCGTACTCGATCAATCCTGGCTGCCGTAACAGGGCGTTCGGGAACCAGGGCGCAATATTCCTGAACTGATGCTGAAATGGAATAGGTACCTATATGGCGTGACTGGTTGATAATATCTTCTTTGTCCATCGTTACCAGAGGTCGTAATACAGGAATGGGCGCAACCTCATCAATCGCCCGTAAATTGGTTAAGGTCTGAGACGAAACTTGACCAATGGCCTCTCCTGTTACCAGAGCCTGAGATTTTGATACACGTGCGATCTGTGCCCCCACGCGATACATCAACCGTTTCAACACAACCTGGATATACTTCTGTTGGATATTCTCTCTTAATGCGGAAACGACCTCGTTGAATTCAACCACATGCAACCTTGGTCTGCTCCCTTGTCCCCAAGCATCGGATAAGATCTTAACAATTCTTAAAACCGACCGTTCATTAGCGGGACCCGCAAGATTACATAAAACATAATCAAGACATACCCCTCGTTTCAACATGCCCCAGGCTGCCACGGCCGAATCAAATCCTCCCGAAATCAAACAGGTTGCGTTACCCTCCACACCTACCGGTAATCCACCGGCACCGCGTTGATGGGTCGAAAAAAAGTAAGCTTTATCCGGCCGCACTTCCACGTGAACGGTTATATCTGGATTTCCCAGATTCACTTTCCCATATGGCACCAAGACAGCACCCAGCTGCTCGTTCACATCCTGCGAAGAAAAACCATGTTCACCACTGCGCCTGGCACGAACGGCAAACGTTTTCCCTTTGACCGGATCTCGGTACCACTCTTCACCTGATTGGATGATGGTCTGTAGCACTGGTTCGCAAGTATGTTCAATCTCCGATATAGAGCGGATCCCGAAAATACGGGTCAGAATCGTCAGCGCGTTGATATCCTGAGTTTCTACAAACAACCTGCTCCACTCATAACGTACCCGATGTTCTATTCCGGAGTGATTAAGTGCGTGGTGGATATTATTGACCAATCGCTGCTGGAATCTCGCGCGCACCCGTCGTGATTTTGTCGTAACTTCACCACCCAGTCTTAACAAAAAAAGCATTGCAAACGTTCTCCATCACTCCGTCCTCTTACCTCTATCCACCGGCGCTTCTCGCAAAAATAACGCAATGGTTGCTGGTAAACATCGTCAGAATAAAGCACGATTGAACCACATTAGCAACAGGAATTATTGACTCCCGTGGCATCGGTCTTAGCTCCCTGACAGAGGAACCTACGTTACCTACAAAGGCTCTACTCTGTCACCGTAATTATCAGGGATTCCAGGAATATATTTTATGAATTCCATATGATCCCCGTGGGGAATTCATGGACATCCAGAGACTCGGGTTTCATGGTTGTACTATAACCTGGATCCACCGGCGGCATGTAATGACCATCGCGAATAATCACCGGGGACACAAAATGTTCATGTAAATGATCGACATACTCACAAATCCGGTTTTCCAATGTCCCACTCACGCAGATAAAGTCAAATAATGCCAGATGCTGTACGTGTTCACAAAGGCCCACTCCTCCCGCGTGGGGACAAACTGGAATTTCAAATTTCGCAGCCATCAGAATGACGGCCAGAACCTCGTTGACACCACCCAGTCGACAACTGTCTATCTGACAAAACTGGAGGCCACCTGCCTGCATTAATTGTTTGAAAACAACACGATTTTGACAACACTCGCCTGTTGCCACACCAATTGGTGCAATTGCTTTCGATATCGCAGCATGTCCCAGAACATCATCTGGACTCGTAGGTTCCTCTATCCACCAGGGATTACAATCTGCCAAACGCTGCATCCATGAGATGGAATCCGGAACGTCCCACACCTGATTGGCATCCATCATCAGTTTTCGATCAGGGCCTATTTCTTCGCGAATCAGCCTCGCTCGATGCAGATCTTCTTCAACATCACGTCCTACTTTCATTTTGAAATGGGTCCACCCTGCTTCAACACCTTGGCGACATAATGCCCGCAACTTTTCATCTGAGTATCCCAGCCAGGCTGCTGAGGTTGTATACGCAGGAAAACCCTCACTCATCATCTGCTGTTGCCGGTCGTCACGAGTTGATTCCAGTCGCTGGAGTATTTCAAGCGCATCACCGGGAGTCAATGCATCGGTGATGTAACGAAAATCAATACACTTCACGAGTTGTTCAGGAGACATATCCACAAGCAATTTCCAAAGGGGTTTCCCCTCTGACTTTGCATAAAGGTCCCAAACCGCATTGATGATGGCCGACGCGGCAAGATGAATAACACCCTTTTCCGGTCCAACCCATCGCAACTGGCTATCCCCGGTTATGCTGCGCCAAAACAGTGCCATCTCCTGAGTCAATGAGTCTAATGTTCTGCCCACTACAAAATGCCTAAGCGATTCCACAGCTGCAACACAAAGCTCGGTCCCGCGGCCAATGGTGAAAGCTAAGCCATGCCCTTTCAAATCTGAAGAACTGTCTGTTTGAAGTTCTACATAAGCACAAGAATAATCAGGGTCCGGATTCATTGCGTCAGACCCGTCCAGTTCCTTTGATGTCGGAAATCGAATATCGCGAACGGTTAATCCGGTAATCGTTATTGACATGTGCCTTCCTTTCCTCGCCGAGTCTTCTCGGTAAACCGGTTGATTTTTTTCATTTCAAGTATTCACATCTTCACTCATAAGATATTTTTCCGTCCCTTACGAATCTGTCAACACTGGAAATAACATTACTTCGCCATTATCTAGAATGTCCCATGCTCGTATAACTCGATACAATATCTCCGTATTGCTTAATTCATGATGCCGAAAAAGGCATCTTTTTGCTGTTCCTAATAGTGAGATTCTATCCATGCCTTCCCTCGACCGTAGAACCTTTCTTGGATCCACACCTGCCGTGGCTGGAATCACTGCTTTTGCGAACGTCGCCACACCAAATACCGTACCTGACCAACTCCCGGCAAAAACACCTCACACGAAATTCGCAGCGAATATCGAGATGTGGTGGACAAAACTACCTCTGCTGGAACGAATTCGCAAGGCTTCGGATATGGGATTTCCTGCAGTGGAATTCTGGCCCTGGCAGAATAAAGACATCGATGCCATCACCGCTTTGATTGAAGAACTCGACATCGCCGTTGCGCAGTTCACCGCTTGGGGATTTCGCCCCGGCCTTAACAATCCTGACCATCACAACGATTTCTGCAATGCCATCGAACAGGGATGCCAGATCGCCAAGAAACTTAACTGCAATAAAATGACAGTAGTCGGAGGTGACGATCAACCAGGAATGACTCAACCGGAAATGCACCGGAATATCATCGCCGGACTACGAAAAGGCGCTCCGATTGCTGAGCAACACGACGTCATGCTCATTCTTGAACCCATGAATATCCGTGTTGATCACAAAGGCCATTGTCTCTATGGCAGCACTCCTACAATTCAGATTTGCGAAGCCGTCAACTCTTCCCACGTAAAAATCAACTGGGATCTTTACCATCTGCAGATTACCGAAGGCGATCTCTGTGGACATCTCAGGGAAGGAATAGACTGGGTGGGATATTTGCAGCTAGCAGATCATCCTGGTCGATTTGAGCCCGGAACCGGAGAAATTCACTATAACCGTGTATTGAAGGAAGCGTATGAACTCGGTTATCGCGACTTTGTAGGGGTGGAATGCAGACCACAGGTTAATGAATGGACGGCCGCAACCAAACTATCTCAAGCCGATCAATGGTGATTTCCCTCCAACTCATCACCCAGACACCAGGCACCTTCTTACCCCCTGTTTCGTTATCCCTTCACCGCCTGTTTGCAGATCATAGATATTAGGAAAGAGAGCTGATATATTGATTGACCCGGCCGCTTTACTTCCGATATTATGCCTCGGGTAAAGTCTCTTACTGGCTAGAAATCACACGTCAAGGATGGCGATTATGAGTGTCCCGCTTAAAACGGTAGCGTTCTCTCCCCTATCAGAAATGGAACAGCTGGAGTACGCTAAACGTATTCTTAAAATCGAATCGAAAGCACTCAACGAAGCCTCTGACCGCTTGGATCAATCTTTTGTCTCCGCACTTCACCTCCTTTCGAACTGCCAAGGGCGTGTAATCGTTACGGGAATGGGAAAGGCTGGACTCATCGGAGAAAAGATCTCAGCAACACTTGCTTCAACCGGAACTCAAGCACACTTTCTTCATCCGGCAGAGGCGGTACATGGAGATCTTGGACGTATTGGTCGAGATGATGTGGTCCTGGCCCTGTCACTCAGCGGTGAAACGGAAGAACTGGTTCGATTACTCCCGATACTTAACGGTATGGGAATTTCCGTTATCGCAATCACATCAAAATCCGACAGTACACTGGCACATCAATCCGAAATTACCCTGGCTCTCGGACCGTTACGTGAAGCAGGTAATCTTGGACTGGCACCCAGTACCAGCACTACCGTGATGCTGGCAGTAGGAGATGCACTTGCACTGGTACTCAGCAAAATGAAGGACTTTCAGGAGGAAGACTTCGCCAAGTTTCATCCCGCAGGAAATCTGGGGAAAAATCTTCAGAGTGTCGATCAGGTAATGCGTAAAGACAATGATTTACGTGTAGCAAAAGAGACCGTTACCGTTCGTGACGTTTTCAGTCAAATCAGCAAGCCGGGTAGACGAACGGGAGCGATTATTTTGGTTGATGAAAACGGAAAACTAAGTGGCTTGTTTACAGACAGTGATCTGGCTAGAATTTTTGAGTCCCGACTCGATCACGTACTGGACAAACCTATTGCTGAGGTCATGACAGTCGATCCCGTAACGGTTCCGTCGGGAACTCGAGTGCGCGACGCTGTTCACATACTGAAAGATCGCAAATTCAGTGAACTTCCAGTGATTGATGAGGAACATCGTCCAGTGGGTTTAATCGATGTAACCGACTGCATTCATCTGTTTCCAACAGGCTGAACGAAACCCCTTTGCTCCATGTCAAATCAACCGTATACGAAACTCGCAGAACGGGCAGCGGGCATCGAAATGCTGTTGCTCGATGTGGATGGTGTCATGACCGATGGTTTGATTACCCTGGACAACAACGGAATTGAATCGAAATCCTTTCATGTCCGGGATGGAATGGGAATCACTCTTTGGAACAAGGCCGGAAAAAACACAGCCATCATCACCGGTCGAAATTCATCTGTGGTTGAACTACGTGCGCAAGAACTGGGCATCACCTGTATCCGCCAAGGCATCGAAAACAAGTTGATGGAAATGACATCGCTTTTACCGGAATTCCAGATAACAACCGATCAAGTCTGTTACATCGGTGACGACATACCTGATTTGCCTGTTCTGGAAAAAGTAGGATTATCGGTTGCCGTTGCTGATTCCAGCCCTGCAATCCATCATTCTGTAGACTGGCTGACTCAAAATCCCGGAGGCCGAGGCGCGGTCCGTGAAGTCATCGATTTCATCCTTCAGGTCCAAGGGCACGATCTGACTACGCTTTACAGCTGCGATCAGTCCCAACCCATAAGTTAACCGAGGGTATGGTGTTTAATCGAGTAGTGTTAACCCTTTCAACACTGATTTTCATGACCGGTGCGTATACGCTTTATATACGCCTTGTGGTACCTCATATAGAACCGGACACTCCGACTGTTCAGCAAGACGAACTGCCATCCCCCGTTTCCGCTACATCTGACGAGGCCCCCAGTACCGACAATCCGGTGGCCAGGCAACTAGCACACCAGATTTTTGGTCCCGATGCCTGGCAAACAGAAGCTGAAATGATTATGCGATTTTCGGGGGAACACCTTTCTGTCTTCTTTTATGCACAAGATTATGAAGAAGATGCCAGCGGAGAACTTGTACTCAAACCATTCACTATCCTTATTCGGGACGACCCGACCAAGAATATCGCTGCTGAAATGTCATCCCCGGAACCAACGGATCACCCCAGAGACCCTCGCCCAGGTCCTGCAATAACCACTCTGGTTTCTCCTCGTGCACGTATTCAGTTTGACGAACTTGATCTGACTCAGTTACGCGCGGGAAAACCCCATTCCGGTATCCTTGAAGGTGCCGTGATCATTGAACACCGCAAACACTCTGAAAATACGGAAACACCCCTGCAGATACAAACATCCAATCTTCATTTCTCCAACATCCCACACCCCGATGCCTCCGACAATATCCCGAGACTGACAACCGATGACGCCGTACGATTTACCGATGGTACCAATGATGGTCAGGGAGTGGGACTGGATATTGAACTTGTTCCTGAAACATCGGAAAACACAAGTAAAACGATTGAAGTGTCGGGGATTCGGGCTCTTACCATTCGTAAACATGTTGAACTATCATTGACCGCGGAACGCCAAAACACCTCTCTGCTGCCTTCACCCCAAAACTCCAAACATAGCGTATCTGAAACACTTTCGGCCATTCCCATCACTATCCAGTGCGCCGGGCCCTTCCAATTTGATTTTCAAACCGACACAGCCCTGTTTCGTGATTCCGTTCAAGTACGTGCCCATACAGCCGCTGGCACCTTGGACAAACTCGACTGTGAACAACTTGAAATTGTTTTTGACCGATCGGAATCCCCTGACAATCTGACCCCGTCAACCACCTCATTTCGCACGATACTGGCAATCGGTCACCCTTTAATTCTTCATTCTGAAACTAATCAGCTTCACCTTCTCGCCACACGTCTCCATCACGACCTTATCACCAAAGTGCTGAAACTTAAGAATCAACAGGGAGTAGTAAAAGTCGTACATGAACAGGCGGCTATCGAAGCACCTGAAATCGTGCTGAAACAGAACGAGCAGGGCGAATGGACACACCTTGACGCCCTTGGACCAGGTTCGCTTGAAGGCCGGACCCCCGAACCCGAACAACGGATCCTGAAATCACGATGGTCCAATCAGCTAAGTATCAGACGAACCCAAAAACGTGCTGTCTTACAGTGGTATGGAAATACCTCAGTTGAAGACAGTCAGCAGGGAACGCTTCGAGGAGATCGCCTAGCCCTTTGGCTGAACCTGATTGAGCATTCTGAACCCGCAAACAGGCCATTATTACAAACATCGGGCCAGGATGTGCCCTCGGGTAGATGGATGCCTTCGAAGGTGGAGGCAACTGGAAAAGTAATCCTGCATACCCCACAGCTAACCGGAACATACCAAAAGCTCAATCTTCAACTCATTGATCGAAAACCTCCAAAAGAGACCTCTTCCGGGACCAAGACCTCTTCCGGGACCAAGACCTCTTCCGGGACCAAGACCTCACGAAGTCCTGCCTCTTCTCTCAGCCCTGAGACCCCCATCACCGTTCATGCCGATCAGCTCACTGCCTCATTACTGCGAGACGGTGACGAGACCTCTGTTGAGCAGCTTGACGCAAGTGGAAATGTAAGGATCGAACAACCTGACAATACCTCTTCAGCCGGTTCTTTAAAACTCCAGGGGGACGATCTCCGCCTGACGGAAAACGCCAACACATTCACGCTATCTGGAACTCCCGCCACCGTTATCACTCAGGAATTTGATCTCCAGGGACCACAAATCACGTTGAATCGTTTCGATAACAATCTCCAGGTAACGGGAAAGGGAAAATTGGACCTTCCTGTAAACAAAAACCTGGAAGGACAGCTTCTGCCAAAGACACAGAACCTCCAGATAGAATGGTCCCGACGATTTTTCTTCGACGGTAAAAACGCACATTTCAAGGGGGATATCCATGCTCAACTGGAGTCCACCGAGCTCCTCTGTGGTTACATGAAAGTCACTTTCCAGAACGCTATCGATTTTTCAGAAAATCTCTCTCAATCGGAACAGGAAAACCAGATCTACAAGATCCTCTGCCATAGCGGTCAAAGTGATCCTGACTCGCCGGTTGAGCTTTACAAGCGTGTCTTTCAGCAGGGGCAGTTATCCGACTACCAGCATGCGAAGTCCAGGCAACTTGATCTTAATGTCCAGACCGGAGATCTCCGTGCAACCGGGCCGGGCCTTTTCATATCGATCAGACCCTCCTCACCTTCGGATGACCTGTTCTCTAAGAACACAACACAACCCCCTTCTTCCCTGCGCCGTTCTTCACTTAAACATCGACTCGCCCGTAACACACAGCGAGATCGACAGGATCGTGCTACAGGTTCTGTAAGCAGTGTCACTGCGAATAAGAGCGTTTTGTCAGGAAACGACACAGCCCTTCTCAAGCATCTGGAAATCATTTACCAAGGGACCATGACAAGTAACCTGCGCAAACGCATTGCTATTTTCCGTGACCGAGTCGAGGTACTGCACAGCCCTGTCAATCAGATTGAAGAACCGGTAGACCGTTTTCATCTTCGAGATGATGGCCTCTGGCTACGCTGCGAACAATTAAATCTTTCCCAGATTCGTCATACCGCCACCGCTTCTCGACACAACCGGTTACAGCGTATTGACTCGGTGGAAATGACCGCTCTCAAAAACGTGGAAGCAGAAATCCAGAAAAACGGTTTTCATATTGCTACGGCAGATCGCATTTCTTATTCGGAGGCGAAAGATCAGCTCATCCTGGAAGGACAACAAAGTCATCCTGCACGTATCAGCAGACAAACGAAGCGAGGCGCGTCACCTTCCCGATTTTCAGGTGGTAAGATCACCTACTATCCGGGAACCCAACACCTGAAGATCGACGACACGGAAATCCTTCATTTTCAACCGTAATTCTCCGTATAGCAGCGTCTCAAACCAGTCTATTTATGATCCCTGTTACACCGCGGACGGTAATAATATGATTGCGATATCGCCAGAAATAAATTACCTTTCACGAAGCTTGTCGCAGATAGTGTGCTACGCTGGTATCCCGGGTCTACGGAAAAATACTGCACTGGCATGCTCCCCATGATAAGTAGCCAGGGCCACACACCTCTGAATAATGTAACCCCGGCAATGTAGCATGCCGCCCTGGTATCCCGGGTCTACGGAAAATACTGGATTGGCGTGCTCCCATGGTGGATGGGGGCCGGGG
>CAXEIY010000091.1:0-14932 GCA_963996245.1 uncultured Planctomycetia bacterium
CCTTAAGTATCATCCTGACAGCAATGCACGTGATCTTGCCATACAAACTCATCGAAGGGCGCAGCCCGCAGCCAATCACGCTGCGCAGGCAGTCGTTATCTACAACCTTCATCGTGATGAAGCACCGGGATTTAACCCTGTTGCACATCCCGCGACATCAGAGAAATAACAGGTGATACATGAGTAATGACTCCTCTCCTTTAAAACGGTCTTATCGCCTAATTGCTATTGGAGTATGCCTCGTACTGCTTGGCCTTTCCGTTGTCATCTGGAATGTTTTGAATCGCGAACCGGAAGAACAGATTGCCCAGCCAGTGGCTCCTCCTTCACTGCCCAAACCAACGGTAGCACTGCCTCGAGTGATCTTCACGGATATCACTCGGGAATCCGGAATTGATTTCATTCACAACAATGGGGCAGAATCCGGAAACAAGTTCCTGCCAGAAACCATGGGTGCAGGTTGTGTCTTTTTTGATTACGACAATGATCAGGACCAAGATCTTTTACTCGTTAACTCGCGAGCGTGGCCCAGTATCGGCACACCAGAGAATTCTGATCCAACTTTGGCGTTTTACCAAAATGACGGATCTGGCGTTTTTACTGAAATCACGGAAGAACTCGGGCTGGCTCTCCATTGTTACGGCATGGGAGGTACCGCTGCTGATTATGATAATGATGGTTTTGTAGATTTGTTTATTACAGGTGTAGGCGGGAATTTCCTTCTTAAAAATATAGACGGAGAACGATTTGACAACGTTACACTCGATGCGGGTGTGGGTGGTCCCGGTGACTGGCCGTCTGACCCGGACCTATTTAACGAGCACACGGACCCGATAACCTGGTCTTCCAGTGCGGCCTGGCTGGACTACGACCAAGATGGCCACCTCGATTTATTTGTATGTAATTACGTTCGCTGGTCGCCAATTATTGATCTGGAACTTGATTATCGACTAACCGGAATAGGACGGGCTTTTGGACCTCCCACCAACTACTCGGGTTCACACTGTTTCCTATACCGCAACAGTGGAAACGGACATTTTGAAGATGTTTCCAAAAGCGCAGGTATACAAGTTTTCAGTCAAACCGCCACTCAGGTACCCGTTGCAAAGTCTCTGGGCGTGGTTGCCAGCGATATCGACGAGGACGGATGGATTGATCTTGTGGTGGCCAATGACACAGTGGAAAACTTTTTTTTCCACAATCAAGAAGGCCACTTTGTTGAAAAAGGGACACGAGTCGGCCTTGCAACCGATACAGACGGTAATTCAACCGGTGCTATGGGCATCGATTCAGGACAGCCGCGAAACGACGGCATGGTCATGATTCCGGTAGGCAATTTCTCCAACGAGATGACCTCACTTTACGTGAGGCAGCGAGGAACTGCGCTGACACTCTATGACGAGGCCCGAAGTGCCGGAATCGGTGCGCCGACCAGGCAATCCCTGACTTTTGGGACACTCTTTCTCGATATCGATCTGGATGGCCGACTTGACTTGATCTCTGCCAATGGACATCTTGAAGAAGAAATTAACCAGCACCAACCTGGTCAGCATTACCAACAACCGCCTCAATTGTTTTGGAATATCGGGCCTGACAACCCAACTGAGTTTGTTGCCTTAACCGAAAAAGAACTCGGACCCGATTTCGTCAAACCAATGATCGGTCGTGGCCTTGCCTACGCAGATATCGATAATGACGGAGACCTCGATGTACTGATCACCGAAAATGGTGGCTCTCCACGCCTGTTGAGAAATGATTTAATTACGCCCGATAGCGAACAACCGCCATTTTGGATTCGTCTGGTTCTAGAAGGAACGCAAGGAAACCGTACCGCAATTGGAGCACGTGTTGAACTCATAGCGGAGGGTGGTACTTTCGGACAACGGAGGGAAATCTGTGGTGGACGCAGTTATCTCTCCCAACCAGAAATGGTCATCACTTTCGGTCTGGGTTCGCGTTCCCGAATCGATGAAATCCGGATTCAGTGGAGTGGGTCCAGTACGGTACAAGTTGTTAGTGGTCTAAAGGTTAATCAAACACACCATATCCGACAGACACCCTAAAATGTGCCGTCTGATCCAGGTTGAATGAATACACCTTCCTTCTGTCCCAACCATAGCATGTTCGTAAACCTTACTTTGCAAGCGGTTTTTGCCGTGTAAGGACCTTGAGTACACTCGCAACGAAACGATAACACCAGGGCCAGGTCCGCAATCGTTTGTACATCCGATCCAGTACTTGAAATCTACGTTGGCAATAATAGTCCAGTTCCGATTCCAGCGTACTGCGATCCATATGTAAATAATGCGCGTACTGTCGCCACATTTCTACTTCTGCACTGAGAACTTCTCGTTCCTGTAAAAGATGGCTTTGTTTATCTTTAAGACGCTCCAGGTCCTGAAACTGCAAATCCCTTTGCTCTTCTAGTTGGGTTTTCTCTAACCGGACCTGGTCTCGCTCTGTGACCATCTGATCCGTTCTTTTTTTCTCGTCTTTGATACCCTGCAGTGATGTTCCGATCGGATCAAACACTTCCAGTAGAGTCGAAACCAATGGCGTTACGGAAGGTACCGGCACAGCTTTGAAAGAAGTGTGTCGTTCTTCCAATGAACATAAACATTCCCACAAATTTTTCTGTGCAAGCGACAGATTCCCATCCGGAACTTCCTGACAAAAAATATGATGTCTCAAATCCGGATCAATGGACGACTCAATCTCACGTTTTCGTTCCTCAAACGAACCTGTGATGACCGCCTGTTCTTGAAGAAAATGAAACAGCTTTCGAGCGACACTCAAAGGTGAATCTATCAGGGATTCGAAACGAACCACCAGAACACGCAGTCCCTCGCAATTACGTAATGCCGCTCGATTATAGATTTCCCAGAGTCCCAGTCCGACCTCCAGCGGAAACTGGTCCCTGACTTGAAGTGATTGAGCGACCTCCACGGGATGGCGATGGACTAATATCACCACAGGTGGCACCTGAAACACTTGACGCCAAAATGGCAGTGTGAGACAGGTTCGGGGATCTTTCCAGGCCCATGTTGTTTCTTCGCAAGAGATTTGTTGTAAAAGGACTGACGCCTCCTTTTTTGCTTCAACAAAATCTTCTATCTCCCAAGACCGATTCGCATCGTGAGGTGGTGAAAACCAGCTCGAGTTGGCTCGATTCAACAACCTGTCATTGAACTCTACTAAAGTGTTATTTTCCCAGAATCCCTGAGGATTATCTTTCTGTGGGGACTTTAAGTCCTCTTCCGGACCCAAATGAATGCCTAGACTATGCAGCATACCTGTCAGTGCAGAAGTTCCACTGCGGTGCATTCCCAGAACGACAATTGGGGTTGAAATTGGTTCCATCAGCTTCCTCTGTCCACGATGGCCATCAAGCCGGCGATGACTTCTAAAAGCAGGATGCCGGGCAATCTACCACATTCATTTCGCGCCTATAATACCGATCATCTCGTTTCTGAACTTTATCTGTGCGCTTGCATCTTGAAAACACCTGTCCTTCCGGCGTAACATCATTGCCTGTCCAATTATGTCAAGGAACGTTATCTTATTAACGTCTTAATTCACCGACTGCCGGGGAAAACATTGATGAACGGTGGCGACCTCTTATTCGCTTGCCTTGAAGCGCAAGGTGTTCATGATTTGTTTGGTATGCCTGGCACACAGAATCTGCCGATTTACGATGCACTCAAACGCCATCAGAACGGATTTACACACCATCTGATCCGTCATGAACAAAACGCGACACTGATAGCCAATGGATACGCCCGTGCGAGTGGCAGGCCGGGAGTTGCGATTACCGTACCGGGACCAGGTGCATCCAACGCATCCACCGGAATTGGTGACGCATACACAGATAACGTTCCCGTGTTGTTACTCACTGGTGGTTATACACGAAGCCTGAGTAACCGCAGTCGATCCAAAATGTTTCACGGTCTGGAACAGGACCGGTTCTTCGAACCCATCACACATTATTACGGCGAACCCCGTACTGCCGATGAAATCCCCAAAGTTCTGGACGACGCCTTTCGTGCGATGCTCACAGGACGCCCTGGACCAGCTGTAGTTGAACTGAGCCCTGATGTCATCAATGAGACATGTCAAAGAACCCCCTCTTTACCCGTGCCCATCAAGCAATCCGAAAAACCTCTCGACACCGACACAATTAAGGAAATCGCCCAACAACTCAGTCGTTTTGAAAAGCCACTCATTCTGTTAGGACAGGACGTAATCTTTTCATCCGTCTCAGAAATGCTTCTTGACCTTGCCGAGCAACTCACTGCCGGAATTATTTTTTCACGTCTGGGCAAAGGTGCTCTGGATGACCACTGCCCACTGGTAATCGGTACTTGTCGCAGTGACACGACACAGAAACTGCTCCATGAATGTGACGGGCTTCTGGCTGTTGGTACACGCTTTACACAGATTGACACCCTGGGATGGAACGATACCCTGCCTTCGAGTGTTATCCAGCTGGACCGCGATCCCAAAGAACTGGGGCGGGAATACCCCATTCAACTGGGACTGGCCGGTGATTTGTCAAAGGTTCTTCCGGCACTGACAGAAGCGTTAGGCTACCAGAATCCAAAAACCAGTACCGAATGGGCAGAACGTTTAGCAAAATCTAAACTGGAAATCCAGGCTCGAAAACCTGTTCCGGTCCTTCATCAAATCCGAAAAGCTCTTCCAGATGAGGGAATTTTTGTCGCTGATGTAACCAGCCTGGCGTACCGAGCCTTTGAAGAATTTCCCGTTCCGGGCCCAAGACAGTTCCTGTACCCCTGTCACTACGTAACTCTGGGATTTGGCTTCCCAGCCGCACTCGGTGCAAAGATCGCCTGTCCTGAACAACCGGTGGTCGCGTTATGCGGTGACGGAGGATTTCTCATGACCTGCATGGACCTTGCCCTTGCAGTAGAGCAAAACATTCCTCTCGTTACCGTTGTGGTGTCGGATGGATGCCTTACCGCCATTAAAGGGTCCCAAGAAAAACACTACGAGGGAAGAACCATAGCCACCAATATGCTGGTGCCCGATTTTGCTTCACTTGCCCGATCTTTTGGAGCGCTGGCACACACCACGACCGATCCGAAAGAAATCACTCAAATGATTGAAGCCGGATTGCAATGTGACCTTCCCACTGTCATCGAGGTCCGTATGGAAGATCATGTAGACGACATCATCGATCAAATACCCTGGTTGTTAGAGAAGTAGTACGTTCCTGATACCAGCACGAGTTACAATGCTGTTGCCAGAATTACTTTCTGTAGATCGGGGCGCGTTCCATATCGAACTCATCAGATAATTATGCCAAACCGCTTTCTTTCCACGAAAATACTCGGCTGGGCTCTTTTCATGATCGTCATGACATGTTTCATTCTTGTCTGGTTTTTCAGACAGCCCTCAGGGCCTCTTACTCGAGAGAATCTTAAAACGGCCGAACAATACTGGGCTGACCATGGTCCGTCAAATTATTTCCTTGAACTTCATTTAAGCGGCAATCAGAAAGGGGTTCATCAAGTCAAAGTCAAAAACAGCCAAGTGACAGAGATGACCACCAATGGAGTCACGGTTGCAGAATCGGTATGGAAATACTGGAGTGTTGAAGGATTGTTCCGACAACTCCGAGTGGAACTACACAATGCGCAGCAACCCCTCAAGCCGTATGGGCTGCAGAACTCAGATCTCGTCACATTACGGGTTCAATTTGAAAAGAAATGGGGATTCCCTCGTTATTTCATGAGACATGTAACGGGTACACCTCACCATATACAGTGGAACATAGAGCGCTTTGAAACTGACTTCATTCACGACCGGGACCTTCCAGACTCCCCTTCAAACAACCATGAATAATCCTGAACTGGCAGCCCTCTTTTCTGAAATAGCCGACCTGCTTGAGATACAGAACGCCAATCCCTTTCGCATTCGAGCTTATCGCAACGCATCACGCACGATCCGTACATTCACGGAGCCGATTTCCGACATTTTTCATGACCCCGATCGCAAACTTACCGACCTTCCCGGAATCGGTAAGGATCTTGCAGAAAAAATAGCAATCGCAATGAGCACCGGTGATCTGCCTATGCGCCGGGAACTTCTCAATCAAATCCCATCTGGTCTGCTTGCTTTGCTGAAACTTCCCGGCTTGGGTCCTAAACGTGCGGCCATCCTGCACCAAGAATTAGGTATCACCTCTCTTTCTGGCTTGCGGCAGGCCATCAAATCAAAACGTGTTCGTGCTATCAATGGGTTTGGTGCCAAAACAGAGGAAACACTGTTACATGGTATTGAACATCTCGAAGAAGTCGGCCAACAGACCTATCTGAGCCAGGCAATAGTAGAAGCAACTGAAATCGTAACCCATCTTAAAACGGTCCCTGCACTCGGAAAAATATCTCTCGCCGGTAGTTTGCGGCGCCGAAAGGAAACGGTCAGAGATATTGACATTCTGGTAACTTCCACTGACCCCGCCCACATCATGGATAGTCTGGCTGACTGTGATCGAGTGAACTCCGTCTTATCACGTGGTGACACCAAAATGAGAGTTCGTCTTGGAACTGGACTGGAGCTCGACCTGCGGGTGGTTACAGACGATTCCTATGGCGCGGCACTTCAATACTTCACCGGTTCCAAAGAGCATAACATCCAAATCCGAAAACGGGCCATTGAACGCGGCCTAAAGGTAAATGAATACGGTGTTTTTCAAGACAACGAACGCATTGCTGGAAAAAATGAAAAAGATGTATACGAGGTACTTGATCTAAGCTGGATGGAACCTGAATTACGAGAAGATCGAGGTGAAATCGGGCAAGCAGAAACAGGATCCCTTCCACAATTGATTGATCTTCCGGACCTGAAAGGTGATTTACACATGCACACCACGGCCACCGATGGCCGAGCAAGTATTCAGGAAATGATAATCCGATCCATGGAACATGGACATCAGTATATTGCCATTACCGACCACTCCAAGCGTGTCACAATGGCGGGAGGACTGGATGAAACACAACTTCGAAAGCACTGGGATGCAATAGACACGGCTGCAGAGCAGTACCCTTCTATTACCGTACTGAAAGGCATTGAAGTAGACATTCTTGAAGATGGCTCTCTTGATTTACCTGACAGCGTTTTACGCGATGCTGACTGGGTTATTGCGTCTTTACATTACGGACAAAAACAACCGGGAGATGTCATTACACGACGCCTGTTGAACGCGGTTGAAAACCCCTGCGTTTCTGCCATCGGACATCCCACGGGAAGACTTATCGGTCGGCGCAGATCTTATGATGTTGATCTAAACATGGTTTTCAAAGCTGCAGCTGAATACGGATGCATGTTAGAACTCAATGCGCAGCCCAGCCGCCTGGATCTTGACGATGTCGCATGTATGGCTGCTAAGAAACACGGAATTCCCATCGTCATTAACTCAGATGCTCATTCCCTCGATGACCTGAGTGGTCTGCAATTCGGAGTTTTTCAGGCCCGTCGCGCCGGCCTGCTGCCCGCTGATGTCGCTAACACACGATCACTGCGTGAATTGCAACAAATGATCCGCTAGATCTTCCGGTACAGATCAACGGACTTAGAAAGAAAGGATCTGCGGTTTCGATTGAGTAGTAATAATTGCCGCATGTTGACATCTTGATGAGATATTCGCACACTAGCCGTTTTCCGTATGTTGCTAACCTGTTTTACGGAACGTTTCCTTTTCGATGACCGACTCATCATGTACATGCTGGCGCGCAAACTGGTCGGACACACCATCCTGCACTTCAAGCGCAAATTACTACATCGATTCCTTTTGGGAGCAAAACAATCCCGCCTCCATCAACACACCCTTCTGTTCAACCAGCTGAAAAAACACGCTGACAGTGACTTTGGACGCCAGCACCATTTCCGAACGATTCGAAGCCTCGACGATTTTCGACACCAGCTTCCGATCAGTGACTATGGCTATTTTGAACCTTATATAGACCGTGTAAAACGTGGCGAAACAACAGCCTTATTTCATCCCGATACGCGCGTGTTGATGTTTGCCCTCACCAGTGGAACCACGGCAACACCAAAATTCATACCCATCACAGAAACGTTTCTTAAGCGGTATCGGCTGGGATGGCAAATCTGGGGGGTCGCAGTTTACGACCAGCATCCTCGAATGCGGGATGCCCACATATTGCAGCTCACCAGTGACTGGGACTCTTTCCGCACAGAAGCGGATATCCCCTGTGGTCAAATAAGCGGCCTTGCAACGCACACACAGGGACATATCACCAAGATGGTCTACTGTGTGCCGGAGGCCGTATCAAAGATTGCCGACTCAACCGCCAAAGCGTATGCAGCGCTCCGCTTTGCGTTGTGTCGAGAACATATTGGCATGGCGATGACTGCTAACCCAAGCACACTTACTTTCCTTGCCAAACTGGGTAACCAAATGAAAGAGGGTCTGGTACGCGATCTTCACGACGGAACCCTTTTATCTGATCTCGATATTTCGAATAAAATTCGCAACCAACTCGAGCCCTATGTACGTCGTCGAGAAATCCGTCGGGCTCGTCAACTCGAAAATATTATTCGCCAAACCAACACCTTGTTACCAAAAGACTACTGGAACACGCTTGCTTTACTCGCGGTCTGGACAGGCGGTTCAGTGACTCCCTATTTACGAGAATTGCCAAAATATTACGGGCAGGTGCCTGTCCGTGACCATGGTCTGTCTGCCAGTGAAGGACGAATGACCATCCCGTTCCAAGATGACTGTTCTTATGGCGTATTAGACTATTGCAGTCACTTCTTTGAATTCGTTCCCAAGAACGAACATGGTGGAGTTCAACCTACCATACTCGAAGCGCATGAGTTACAGGAAGGACAGGAGTATTTCATTCTGCTCACTACCGCCTCGGGGTTGTACCGATATGATATTCAAGATCTGGTTCGCTGCGTTGGCTTTGAAGCTCAGGCCCCGCTTCTCGAATTCCTGAATAAAGGAAATTACTTCTCGAGTTTAACGGGTGAAAAATTGTCCGAATTTCAAGTGGTTGATGCGGTTGATTCCACTATGCGCGATCACCAGCTAACGCTCGGTACTTTCACCGTTTGTCCCCATTGGGATGATCCCCCCTTTTACCAGTTACTCATCGAACGAAGCGACCTCCCGGAACAACATGTTAACCATCCACCCTTCATCGAGCGACTCGCAAACAAAGTCGATAAGCGACTGCAAGTCATCAATATGGAATACAGAAATAAGCGCGAAACACAACGCCTGGCTTGTCTGCGCATCCATTTGATGCCGCCGGATACCTGGAAGCTGTTTCGTGACCAGCAACTTAATCAGGGCGGTAGTCTCGAACAATTCAAACACCCGAGACTGGTCCCTCAACTAGACTTTCTGAAAAAACTCAACCCCCATTTACCTTAGAAACCTTTCTGCTCCGGATTCCCATTCCTATCCGGACATCCATGCGAATCACATACTTACATTGTCAAGTCGATCAAATTACTGATACGCTGCAAGGAGTTTTATAAATTGAAATGAAGCCCAATCAACGGACATCCGGTTATCTAACCACAGAACTGCGCAGTCGAATCCATATAGAAAAGAGACGTCCACATGCGAATCATGCTTGATTACGGACGCACTGGTCTGGAAGTAGAGTTACCAGATGAACGTGTTGTACAATCCTTAGAAATCCAGACCGTTACACCTTTACCCGATCCCGTACAAGCCGTCGAGGATGCCCTTCTGAATCCGATAGGGTCACCATCTTTGTCATCTCTGGCAAAAAACAAAAAAACGGCCTGTATCCTCGTCTGCGACATCACACGTCCCGTTCCGAATGAACTGCTGTTGCGACCGGTTCTTCGTACACTGAAGGCGGAAGGTATTGCACAAGAGGATATTCTGATATTGATCGCAACCGGCATGCATCGGCCGAGTACTGACGATGAACTGGTCGAAATGCTGGGAGAAGAAATCGTATCGCAATATCGCATTGAAAATCATGACGGAAAATGTGAAGAACAACATACGTTTCTAGGTACCACTCCTCGGAACGTCCCTGTATGGATTGATAAGCGATACGTGAATGCTGACTTGAAAATTACAACCGGATTAATCGAACCACACCTCATGGCCGGATATTCCGGCGGCAGAAAGCTTATTTGCCCGGGAATCGCCCATCTCAACACCGTACGAGTCTGGCACGGGCCCGATTTTCTGGAACATCCGAAAGCAGATTATGGATATCTGAAAGGAAATCCGGTTCATGAAGAAAATACGCACATAGCCAAAATGGCTGGCTGCGATTTTATTGTCAATGTCACGCTGGACCGCGATCGTAATCCCACATGCATTGTTGCCGGAGACATGGAAGCTGCTTTTCTACAAGGAGTCGATTTCCTGGAGCAAATTGTAAGAGCACCCGTTGAAAAACCAGTGGACGTAGTTGTAACGTCTTCCGCAGGCCACCCTCTGGACACAACGTTTTATCAGTGTGTAAAAGGTTTAACCAGCGCGCTTCCGATCGTGAAAGAGGGGGGAACCATCATTCTGGCGGCCAGTATGACCGAAGGCATTGGCAGTCCGGAATTCCAACAATTGTTTGAAGAAAATAGGGACCTCGAACAGTTTGTACAAAGGATTCTGGGAAAAGAATACTTTGTTCTCGATCAATGGCAACTCGAGGAACTCGCTAAGGTACGTCGTAAGGCACGAGTCAAAATAGTTACCAAGGGACTTGAACCGCACACCCTGGAAAAATTGTTTGTCGAACCTGCTCCTTCAGTCGAACAAGCTGTTAAGGAAAGTCTTCTCGATTACGGTCCTGATACCACAATTGCGGTCATACCCAAGGGGCCTTATGTTCTTCCCTGTGTTGCTTAAGCATGTCATCACCTGAAAAACACTCGCGAATACTTTGCCAGAACTGTTTTCGTGAAGCGACTGAAACCGTAACAGAAATTCTGAATGGTCGCGCTTTTGAAATCTACTTTTGTTCCCGACATGCCTCCCAGTATCTCAACGCGTCCCGATTAGATATCGATCCTGATGAAAATCCTGGCCAGGAAAAAATAGCGCACCGCAATACGTAAGTGATTCGGGGCGAGGTTCCCCGTCTCTTCATTTTCGATGCGACACCTGTCCAAGATAATGGCCTAAATAAAACAGACAAAAGCCAAAAATCGCAATGGTGAGCATTTGACCAACGGTTATTGTTCCCATGGCTTGCTGCACAATAGCCAAAGGTAAGAATGCCATTCCCAAAAGCTGAAGTCCCCGTACCATCATGAAATCCTGTGCCTGTTATTCTAGATGCCCCATTTCGACAGGTTTACTTTTGTGCCCAACTAGTATTCGACCAACCGCAATCACTGTCAAGACAAGGGTGCATCCCATCATGATCCAGCCAAACAAAGTCATATCGGCACTCCAGCTCCAGTTGCCCGTAGGGAGGGTTTGACACAAAACAGGCACTACATTGGTTAATTGCCAGGCCCCATACCAGGCTCCGGTCCAGGCAAATGGAAAAGCGGATACCAAAGAAAGCATTACCAGAATTTTCTCCCGGTGACGAAAATAGTCCCAGCCAGCAAACAGCAGCCAGTAGCCTCCCGGCATTAACGACACAAACCATCGCACACCGTAACATGCCCCCGAAAAATTATTTGTAAACACCGCAAGATAACCCATGAACAGCACAGACCAGAACGCAATCAGCAGGACAAAGTAACGAATACTCGGGTCTGAGTTCCGTACTATTCGTACCCCCGCTATCACTGAAAAAAGTAAGGGTGCTGAATATACGAACAAACCTCGCGGACCCCACAGCAACTTAGTCAGGTAGGATATTATGGACACCAGCCCCAAATGATTGGGGAGCCCGGATAGCTGATCGGTTGGAATCATGGTAAACGGATATTGGAAGTACTCCTTACGCACTAGTGCGGGAACAAGATCTCCCGTAATTTGAATATTCAGATAACTGTGAAGAGCAGCAGGAAACAAGACGGACACTGCAAACACAAACCATTGACTACGCAACGTACGATTCAGAAGTATTGCGGAACCAGTAACCATAAGAAAAAGTCCACCGGGAGCTAGATCCACGGTGGTTGCAAATCCGGCACAGAGTCCTGTGATCACTGCATCACGTTTCCTAAACTGTCTGTACGACAATCCTCGCAACAGGGCGTATAGCGCCGTCGCAATGCATCCACCGGACACAGCATGGTGATTCAATGTTGTGGCATAAGGTAGCGCGTACGATCCCAGTCCTGCACACAGCCCACCAATCCAACAGCGGCGGGAAGCTAGATTCATCAGGCGCAAACAGCGAGCTACCTGTACCGCCATGACGGCGGTGGCCAACCCGGCTACAGGCCATACCAGCGAAAAGTAGCAGTACCAGAAAGTGGGTGACGGCATCCGAATGTTCGGCGATCCGCGACGATCTTCGAATCTCCAGTTCAATAAATGATATTCAACCCAGTAAACACGAGACAATAAATAAGCCAACACGGGTGGGCGCACCGAATAGTAGTCCCCTTTAATCCTTGCCAGATCTCCGGTACCAAACATACTCAGGATCTGCGGTCCCTGTGCTGTTTCACGGGCAATGATCCAGGAATCCTGCTCGACCAGAACCTCGATAGTCGCAAAATTACTTTTGTCATTGGCTGACAATGGCCGCATCCATGGCTCGGCATGTCGTCCTACGGATTCGGGATCACAAAGCTTCAGTGTCTCACACCAGAGAATGCGAAAAACCGGATCCGTAAAAAGCGCATAAATCACCATTAAAATAATCAGCATGCACACCGTTGATGCCTTACTGATTCTTTTTTTTCCCGGCTGATTCGACAGACTTACGTCTTGCGTTATGGAATCGGACGATTCATGCATGAAAAGGGTTCTCTTCCCTCTATTTCTTTCGAACTGTCATCACCATTGTAGCCAATCAAAGATGATTATGGATTCGGCATTATGGAAATTCAGACAGCCAGAACTGGATCAGACGGAGCCTCCACTTGTATGCAAACAAGGGAGCAACTGGACCGATAATGAAGCAGTCGGATCCGGCGCAAAAAAGTCCCCTCCTAGTTGCCAAGAAGGGGATGTGCTTCGCTGTAATAACAGGTTCTTCAGTTTTTTAGCGACCCAGTGTTCGATTCGGATAAATCGCTAATTCTACCCGGCGATTCTGAGCCTTCCCGCCTGTCGTCGTATTAGACGCAATAGGCTGGTTAGGTCCAAATCCGGCAACAAAAAGCTGAGCACTGCTGAGACCGCCATCCTGTTTCAGATACTCATAAACAGCCATTGCTCGTTGCACTGAAAGATCATGATTATGCTTCCATTTACTTTTTCGGATTGGATCCGCATCCGTATGGCCCTCAATCCCCACTAAATAGCCTGCGTAGTTATTGCGAATAGCAGAGGACACCTGAGATAACGTCCGTTTCGCACTGCTTTTCAACGTCGCGCGCCCTGGGGAGAACAACTGTTCATTGCTCAACCGGATCCGAACAGCATCACGATCGCGAAACACCTCCGCACCTCGTACATCAATTATGGGCAGTGAGCCATTCGCACCTCCGGAGTCACCACCGTAAGCCGAGGAATAGGCATCACGACCGCCTGACCGCCCATCTTGGCCATCGACACCCAGCCGATCATAAGCCATAGATCGACGTTCTTCGAGCTGGTCGTATTGATCCTTCTGATCCGAAATACGCCGCTGCAAGTCCTGGTTCTCATCCCCCAGGTCTCTTGTTCTGCGCCGCAGTTCGGCATTGCTGCCCTGTGCACTTGAATAAGCACGTTTCAATGCTGAGTTCTGTTTATGGACACGGAAAGGATTGTTCGCACATCCGATACCAAAAAGAATCAGCAACGCGGGTAAGCATTGTAATATCCGTCTCCAGCATGCCCGTCGCATGTCCCTATCTCCTTCTAGGAAGATTCACAACCATTAAGCGCTAAAATCATTTTCTCTGTCGTTAATTGATTGTCCGGTTGAAAACGCCTGGTAGATCTGCGCACAGGCAGCCCACGGGTCTATACAGACAGGTTTCCAACGCGATACCGGCTTAAGACGTGTTTCGGGAGAGGCTGAATATGCCGTGTGCCGATTTCCGCGGGCGGTACTATAACCAGCAAGGTAATACGGTGCAAGGTGACTCTTTCAGTTTGACTGTTTCCAGACAGAACCTTGCGTTGCTTGGCCTTACTGCACCATGGCAAAAACATTCTGTGATACCGGTTTCCCGCCTCTTAAATACATCACCGGTCGTCTACTGTTCCGGTTTCCATAATCCTCTGCAAGCGAGATTGGTAGGGATGAACTCAACGTGTTAATATTGCGGTTTTTGAACACTGGGAATATCGATTGTTTCTGAAAGAATGGACGAATATGACACGGTTACTACTGAGCCCATTTGCTGCCATGGCCAAATCGACCATCCAGCCATGTCAGCGTCGGGAAGTGGCCGCCACAGGCACCCTCTTAGAACCGGCATTTACATGTACTGCTGATAAAGCACAGAGACCATGTGTTTCCATTCAACAGACAATACGTGATTGTATTCGTGTCAGAAGCGCCTTTCCTCTATTCCTGTTCATCGCCTTAATGGGGGTTTCTCTACCGGTAACATCCCATGCCCGGTTACCTGAGCAGACCGCAAGAATTTTAGTCGGCGCTGCGAAGATTGACGTGACCCCTTTGAATCCCGTTGTGCTTGCAGGCTACGGCAGTCGAACGAAAGAATTCGAAGGGATTGATACTCGATTATGGGCACGATGTTTGGTCATTGGAAAGACGACTCCCGTTGTCATTGTTGCCCTCGACAATGCTGGTGTACCAGCGAAGATAAGGGCGCGCTTGGTGGCGCGCTTGCATAAAGAAGGGATTGCCGACGAGCG
>CAXEIY010000092.1:0-5033 GCA_963996245.1 uncultured Planctomycetia bacterium
GATATGGATCGTACGAGAAGATGAAGGAGGTCGCCAACAAGGTCGCTAGCAAGGTCCAGCAAGCATACCAGAACCTTGAATACAGGGACTGGGTTCCGTTGGGGGCCATTCAATCAGACATGTTGCTCGATCTGCGACAGCCATCAGAGTCAATGCTTAAACACCTGCGAGAAGCGGTGACGTTGCCGGAAGGAAAATACCTTTCTCACAGACAAGAAAAGGTTTACGCCGAACGCATTTTCAAACTGGAAGACGCTCCCCGGCAAGTCAATATTTCACTGCAGACCATAAAGATTGGTGAAACGGGGATTGCCGCAATTCCCTTTGAAACCTTTTCAGAAACAGGACTGGAGATTAAGGCCAAGTCCCCATTCAAAAACACCTTCACCATTGAATTGGCAAACGGCTGGTACGGATACCTGCCCACGCCCCGCCAGCACCGACTCGGCGGTTACGAGACCTGGCTCGGTACAAACTGGGTGGAAATAAACGCCTCCGATAAAATTACGAAACAACTATTGTTCATGTTTCGTTCCCTGGAAAAATAAAGCCGTGAAAAGCTTAGACAGCAGCTTTTTTCACCAGGTGCCACCGCACATTCAGTGCATTTTGAACATTGCACCGATAGCCTTGATACACCGTCTCCTCCAGCAAACAGCACGCCAAACGTGACTAATCGTGTTACCCGTAAAAAGACGCCCGTATTGCCCGGATCATATCCTTGTATTGAAAGCGTTCCTGGATAGATGGCTTTGTGGAAGCGCCATTACTGTAGAGCACTCAGCCCGTCTTAATGATCTCGCGGATGACGTTTCCATGTACATCCGTCAGGCGATAGTCACGTCCCTGGAAACGATGGGTCAGTCGCATGTGATCGAGGCCCACCAGGTATAACAGTGTCGCGTTCAGATCGTGCACGTGCACCGGGTCGCGAACGACATTAAAGCTAAAATCATCGGTCTGGCCATAGCTCATGCCTGGTTTAATGCCACCACCGGCAAACCACATCGTAAAGCATCCCCCGTGATGGTCACGGCCATAGTTTGTTGTCGTGAGACTCCCCTGGCTGTATGTCGTGCGGCCAAATTCTCCTCCCCACACCACGAGTGTATCGTCCAACAGGCCCCTCTGTTTCAGATCACCAAGCAGGGCCGCCACCGGCTGGTCAACGTCCTGGCATTGCAAGCGAAGATCGCTCGGCAGGTTGTAGTGCTGGTCCCAACCGCGATGGTAAAGCTGAATGAACCGAACTCCACGTTCAACCATCCGCCGTGCCATCAGACAGTGACGAGCGAACGTTCCGGGCTGATCGCATTGCGGTCCATAGGCAGCCATCGTCGATGAGGTTTCATCACTCAGATCCATCAGGTCAGGTACCGATGTCTGCATACGGAAGGCCATTTCGTACTGCGTTATGCGGGTCTCGATTTCCGGGTCACCCTGACTTGCCAGTTGTCGGCGGTTCAACGTCGTTACCACATCGAGCTGATCACGTCGGGCGCTTACCGAAATACCAAGGGGATTGGACAAGTACAACACAGGATCGCCGCTGGCTCGCAATGCGACGCCCTGGTGATTCGATGGCAGGAATCCAGATCCCCAAAGCCGTGCGTACAGAGGGTCCGCTGGACGGGCCGCGCTACCGTCAGATACCATCACCATGAACGCCGGCAGGTTGGCGTTTTCGCTACCAAGTCCATAATCCGTCCAAGCCCCAAAACTGGGGCGCCCCGGCTGCTGATGTCCGGTCTGTAACAGTGTCACCGCAGGGTCGTGATTGATAGCCTCGGTGTGTAACGATCTTACAATACACAGGTCGTCAGCACGAGTCGCGATATACGGCAGCAATTCACTAATCCACGCTCCCGACTCTCCATGCTGACCGAAGGAAAACACCGAAGACGTCACTGGTTTCGATGCCTGCCCACTGGTCATGCCGGTTAGTCTCTGATTGCCTCTTACCGAATCCGGAAGTTCCTGACCGTGGTGACTTTGCAGTTGTGGCTTATGGTCGAACAGATCAAGCTGGGATGGTCCACCATGCATGAACAGGTAGATAATACGCTTCGCCCGAACCTTATGATGCGGAACCACCGAACCTGCGGCCGATTCCTGTAACAGGGAAGCCAGGGCCAGACTGCCCGCCCCCAGTGTCGTCTGGCTGAGAAATCGCCGACGGTCGAATTCCATTCGTTGGTGGTAATGGTAATCATGATAATTATTCATGCCGCGATTACCTCAAGGTTATGGCTTCGTCCAGGTTGAGAACCGTCTGGGCAACCACAGTCCAGGCAGCCAGTTCCAACGGGTCGAGGCTACTATCAATCGGTGATTCTCCAATCGACAGTAGCGCGCGTGCTTCTGCTGAACTCTTCCGAAACCGTTCCCGTTGACGCTTGAGCAGGTCATTGAGTAGTTGCCGTTCCTGGTCGTCCGGTTTGCGTGACAGCACGTGAAAAACCAGTTCGACGAGTCGTGCCTCATTGGTTGTCATTGTCACCGCAGCGCGTTGATCTATCCACTTTCGTGCATCCCGCTTCTGCGACAACACACGGGCTGCAAGAACGCGTGCCGCTTCCACAAAAACAGGATCGTTCAGCAGGATCAGCGACTGCAGCGGTGTATTCGTCACCGCTCGCTGGATTGTGCACTTCTCACGAGTCCCTCCGTCGAATACCAGAAACGAAGGTGGCGGCGCCTGCCGTTTGATCCACGTGTAAATGCCACGTCGCCACAATCCGTCACCCGAATCGGCTTCGTATGTCTCAGTCGCGTTATAGGAAACCTCTTTCCACAGACCAGAAGGCTGATAAGGCTTGACGCTCGGCCCGCCGATACGACGCCGCAACAGGCCGGAAACGGCCAGTGCCTGATCGCGAATCATCTCCGCCGACAGACGGTAAGAAGGCCCTCGTGACAACAGACGATTTGTTGGGTCAAATGGCAAATCACCGCGGTAACGTGATTGCTGACGAAACGTACGCGACGTGACAATCAGCCTCAATAACCGCTTTACATTCCAGCCATTACCACGAAACTCTGATGCAAGCCAGTCCAGTAACTGTGGATGCGTGGGCGGTACGCCTTGTGTTCCGAAATCGTTCATCGTCCGTACCAGACCATGGCCAAAGCAATGTTGCCACAACCGATTGACGACAACACGAGCAGTCAGCGGGTTGTTGTTCGAAACGATCCAGCGAGCCAAGCCGAGCCGATTTCGTGGAGCATCCCTCGGCAGCTGTCCAATCGATGCAGGAATTCCCGGCTGTACTATCTCGCCTAACTGATCGTATTGACCACGAAGCAGGACACGTGTTGTCCGAGGCGTAGGCATGTCTTGCATCACAAGCGTCGTGGGAATGGTGGCACGAAACTTCCGTTCAGCCTGCACCGTCTGCCGCATCTGACGGCGAGCCGTTTTGATCACGTCGTCCGTATTGTGTTCAATGTAATCGTCCAGCAGGAATTCTCGTTCCACATCGTTTCGAGCCCCAGCGTCAATAGCGAGAATTCCGCGCAGCCGTTCTCCTCGATACCAGTCCATCACGGTCTCTTTAGCAAACACCTGCTGAAAAATATGCAATTCGTCCAACATTCCGTAATAGCCAAGCCCTGAATCGCGACGGCCAATTCGTAGGGGTTCCCGGGTCGCACAACTTCCTGCTGAAGAAGTTCCGTTCACTTTGGATCCGAGCGTATCTCGCTGTACCTCCAGGTTACGGGGGATGCCATCGACCAGAACACACAGTCCCTCAGCCGAACGTGATCCGTCATAGGTTACAACCACATGGTGCCACTGACCCGATGCGAGTGATTCCCGCATACCTATTTCAATCGTCCGCGTGCCCCAGTGTTCCACCAGATTCACGTGCACACGCCCCTTTTGCAGCAGGAATTCCAGACCCCGCCGCCGTCCTTCTGGTTCGATTTTTGATAAAAGACAACTGAGTGATCCGGCCGGTTTGATCCACAACCCCACACTCCATGGTGAATCAACATCGAATTGATTGAGCGAATGTTCAATATGCTGTGTAGCATCGAACCTCACCGCCTGGCCCTTCACGCCACGTTCGAATCCAAGGTCGGTACCCAGCACCCCTGACTGATCTGAGATACTACCATCAAAGGGTTCGTACAGCAGAATGTCAGACACCGGAGCGGATGGCACCGATATCTCCTTGTCGGATTCCCATGCTGCTATCCGTATGTCGAGTTGCGTTTTCAGCGGCGCAAACTTCTTACGTGCGGTAACGGCAGCTGCTTCCAAGCGGGCCAGGTGCTGCTTCTCTTCCGGACTCGCCACCGTAATGAGAGGCGGAGGGTCCTCGGCAGAAATCAGGCCTTTGCCTGGCCCATTATTGAAGAAAGCGAACAACCGGTAGAAGTCTCGGTGCGAGATCGGATCGTACTTATGATCGTGACACTGGGCACAGCCAATTGTCAGTCCCATCCACGTTGTCAGCGTCGTGTCCAAGCGATCGACAACATACTCAACGCGATACTCTTCGTCGATAATCCCTGTTTCATTGTTAGCCATGTGGTTTCGATTGAATCCCGTGGCGATCCGTTGTCGGGTGGTCGCATTCACAAACAGATCTCCCGCAAGCTGCTCAACGGTAAATTGATCGAATGGCATATTACTGTTGAACGCATCAATAACCCAGTCACGCCACAGCCAAATCTGTCTCGGTTTGTCTCCAAAGTAACCATTCGTGTCGGCGTAGCGGGCTGCGTCCAGCCAACCAACAGCCAAGTGTTCGCCAAAGTGCGGCGATGCCAACAGACGGTCGACAGCGCGTTCGTAATCACCACGCTGATCATCGGTGTACTCGTGCGGCGTTGGCGGAAGGCCAGACAAAGTAAGACTGAGTCTTCGCAACAGGCGCTCGGGATCTGCCTCGTCGGCCAAACTGCGGCTGTCCGCTTTCAGACGAGCCACTACGAACGCGTCAATCGGATGATCAACGCCATCGATCTCTGGCACCGAGGGACGTTCGATCGGCTGGAAAGCCCAGTGCTGCTGATACTCGGCC
>CAXEIY010000093.1:0-5551 GCA_963996245.1 uncultured Planctomycetia bacterium
CTCTCAAAGTCTTGGTAACTTTTCAAGTACTCGATACTGTAATAAATCTTAATGGATTTCGGTAACATGAATGATGGTTGGATGATGCATCCTATGGTGAGACCGAGTAAGTTCCTGGCCTCATTTTTCAACAGAAGAGGTGAAAGAGTTCTCAGTTTTGAGTTCTGGGCACATCGCCCGCATGCCAGGTTCAATTAATGGCAGTGGAATGTCGACGGTGACATCGATAACGGTCAGGTCATTGGAGCTGAGTGCCTCGTGGATAGCCTTTTTGAGCTGAGTAAAAGAGGTGACTCGACGTCCGACCGCACCAAAGGATTCAGCCAGCATGACAAAATCGGGATTCACCATATCCACTTCAAACGGATGGTCGTAACGTGTCTGCTGTTGGATTTTCAGAATTTCGTAGGACTGGTTATTGAAGATTAGAACAATGATAGGGATACCGTATTGTCTGGCGGTTGCCAGTTCCTGACAGTTAAACAGGAATCCACCATCGCCAGATAACACAACAACCGGTTGCTTTGCTTGTGCAACTTGCGCACCGATTGCCGCTGGGAGACCGAACCCCAGTGTGCAGAATCCCCAGGGATAGATCTGAGTACGAGGCTCAAATCGGTTGAGG
This sequence comes from uncultured Planctomycetia bacterium, assembly GCA_963996245.1. Classification (GTDB taxonomy): domain Bacteria; phylum Planctomycetota; class Planctomycetia; order CAXEIY01; family CAXEIY01; genus CAXEIY01. The sequence continues at coordinate 626 of CAXEIY010000093.1, forward strand.
AGACGGCGGCACCAGTAGGCGCCGATACACAGATCGCTGACAATGATCGAGTTACGTGGCAGAACAGATTCCAGCGTATCTACCAGTGCCACTCCCTGCGGAGCCGAAGCCTGAAGATCGTCACGGATTTGCCGTCGCAGGCCAGCCACTTTGTGGTGTTGAACGCCTGAGTTTTCAGGAAGCAGGTCAGGCAGAAGTTTATGGATTTGCAACATCGATTCGCGTGCGTCTCCCACGACAGCGACGCTCGGTTGATAGTTTCGGCCAATTTCTTCAGGGTCTATTTCAATATGAATCATGAGTTGAGGCAAAGGAAGTGTCCAGTTGTCCGCTTCTTCCTGGGTAAAACGCGTGCCCACAGCCAGGACCAGGTCATACTGTTTCAGAAAAGTCTGAGCTGCTGGATGGGGGAGTGCTGATCCCGCAGCAAGTGGATGGTCTTCGGGAATGGCTCCTTTGCCGAGTACCGTAGAAAAAACGGGTGCATCAAGATGTTCGGCCAGGCGAATCAGTATCTCGCTCGCATCACTTATGATCACGCCATGGCCAGCCCAGATGACTGGTCGTCGCGATTGCCGGATTAGCTCAACTGCCTGCAGTACGCTTTTGGGATCAGGCTGGACACGTGGTGTTGGAACAGGTGAAGGCAATTCAACGGATTGGTGAGCGTCGAGCACATCACTTGGAATCTCTATGACCACGGGGCGTGGTCGACCGCTGCGCATACGCACAAAGGCTTCGTGTATCAGTTCGGGAATGATTGATGGTGTGTCAGCACGGGCACTCCAGGTGGTAACGGGACGGATGCATGCCAGTTGGTCCCGGCATTCATGGATGTACCCTTTCTGTTTGCCGATTCCTTCGGACGGAATCTGGCTGGTAATACACAACAGGGGGGACGAATCGCAGTAAGCGGTCCCCAGTGAAGTCGCGGTGTTCAGCAACGCGGGACCTGAGGTGCTGATACAAACGCCTTCTCTGCCGCTGGCTCTCGCATATCCATCAGCCATGAAAGCGGCACCTTGTTCGTGTCGCGTGAGGATATGTCTGAGTGATCCGGACTGGCGAATTGCCTCATAGAGGGACAGGTTATGCGTGCCGGGTATTCCAAAAACCGTGTCGACGCCGTGGGCTGTCAGACAACGTACCACTGCTTCACCGCCGGTTATTAACATAGGGTCTGGTTTCTTTTGAAACGGTCTAACTGGTTGTGATAAAAATCGAATCGCTGCTTTACGGATCCTTTACAAATGCCAGTACCGTGCCAGGTTCATAAGAAGACCCGGGTCTGATCGGACCCGGGTGTAAGTGTTCCTGTGGCTTCGGCTATCGCTTTGAGTGATTGCAGCTGAGGGCTACTAGTTGTCGAGCGGCAGCACGGCCACTTTACGGATGCTTACTTTGCTGCCGGGATCATGTTGCTGAAAGGCGAAGTGACCTTGTTTGAAGGTTAACGCGAAATCCATGTATTCGTATAGCTCGTTGCCGTTTACGGAAATTTTGATTCGTGTCATATTCCTTCCTCGCCATACGTCATCGCGAACCTCAATTTCGTATGTGAACCAGGTGTCTGGCTCCACAAGCCGTTTATAAACATGACACATGCCATATAGCGATCCGGTACGAATCGGATCTCTGTGTGTGCTGTCGATCTGTGCTTCATAACCGTCGCTGAAAGTGGGTTTGCGCGTGGTGCGGAAGTAAAGGCCGGAATTGCCTTTGTCATTAATCTTGATTTCTGCTCGGTAACGGAAATTACGATATGGCCCCTTGGTTGATACCAGCATCGAGGCAGGTCCCGATCCATGGATGGCGCCATTGTTGACCTTCCATATACTCTTTTCATTTCCGACTTTTTCCCATCCGTTCAAGGTTTTGCCATCAAACAGCGATATCCATTTACTATCTTCCGTGCGTGCTTGGCCAGTCAGTAATACAACGGTAAGAAACGACGCCACGAAGGTAGACCAACGAAGTGTATTTTTCATTTGGGTTATTCCTGTATGGTTAAGGTCGAAGTAGAAACCGATGCGTAGGCTGCTCCAAGAGATTTCTGGTTGTTCCGATCAATCATGGTTGGAGCTGAATTTCCGATTGCTGGCGGTTTTCTGTAAACATAACGTTTAGCTTCGGCGGGATTGTACCACAGGGTGCCACCGCATCAAAATGAACCCTGAAGGGTTACACGAACTAGGGAGTGCATGTTCTTCAAACGGGATTTGTGTTGATGGGAAGATGACCGTTTCGTCACGGTGACGATTACCGGACATGGAGTGCCAGGGGGGTTCTAGTCTTAGAAGGTAGAGTAAAACGTTCACTTTGCCACGTTTGTTTTATAAGTACGTTTCAGGCAATTCCCGGGACCTTGAGTTCCCTGAGTGTTTTTGCCAGTTCGGTGCGACTTTGTGAATTGAGATCGCTGCGTGGAGCTCGAACACGGCCTCCCTTGAGCCCGACGAGGTCCATGGCGGCCTTCACCATGGCGGCATCATCGTTTAAAAGGCGGAGCTGTTCGAGTGGGGCGCATTGTTTCTGTAACGTAATCATGGAGTCCCAATCCTGAACCTTTGCGAGTTCAAACAGCTGTAGTTCCGGTTCAGGCCAGAAATTGGTTTGCCCAGATGTGAAAGCTTCGATTCCCATCTGGAAACGAAGGTGCAACACTCCAGGATCATGCCGCTTGTTTCCAATCCACAGTAGCTGGTTTCCGAGTTGCTGAATTGCCTGAAAAAGGGGATAGGGATTCAGACAAGGGTCCTTGATTCCGATAATGCCGTCGATGGCTGCCAGTTCGCAGAAGAGTTCGACGGTCCATTCCTGAGTATTGTACGGCATCAGTGGTAAGGAAGTGTGGCTGCAAAGCGTTTGAAAATAGTCTATGAGTCCTGAGGTATCGGATGGTATCTTACCGCGCACCAGTGGTGGCATTGCAAGTACCACTTCGATTCCCATCCGCTCATATTCATCTAGCAGATGGAGAGCGATACCCATGTTTCCGGGTACGGTAGCCACGACCAAACATGGATCTCCTACGGTCTCCAAGGCAGTTTGCGTGATTTGTACATGTTCATCGGGAGTAAGGGCTTCGCATTCTCCGGTGCCTCCTCCCATGGCAGCAACTTTTACACCACGGCTGACCAGAAACTGGAGATTGGCACGCAGGGCCTCCATGTCAACGGTCATGGAGGCGTCATCTTTAAACGGGGTTACGACATAGGTATGTACGTTTCTGATGCGAGTTTTCAGTGCTTCTGAAAAAGCCATTCGTTTTTCTTTCATCAAATAAAGAATTGTTTAAACAGGTAATGTGACATGAATCCACAACGCTTCAGTCATTGAGTGTTTCCTTGCCATAAATCGTTGAAACCGATGAGCGGGCCTCTTTCGTCAGTTCCACTGGTAAGGTCCAGTCCTCCAAACAGATAGACGGACTGTCCGAATGAAACCATTGCCGGAACACGACGTACTGCGGGACGCGTGGCGTTTCGTGAAACATCTTTGGCGCGATTGTCAGGTTGCAGCAATGACCAGGTTCCCCGGCTCAGGTCCAGCTGCCACAGATCGTTCAGCTGGGGACTATTGCCTTGTTCGTTACCAAAACCGCCAAATAGGTACCAGTGACCGCCGATTATAGCCTCTCCCATGGCATAACGCGCGAGGGGAGCCGAGGCGTGTTTATTGGTTCCACCCGGCTGGTTGTCCGCCAATTGTTTCCATCGGTCGGTCTCGGGATCGAACTGCCAGAGATCGTTATAGAACTGTGGAGATCGGTCCTGGGTGTCCCGGCCACCCCACAGGTACAGCTTACCCTGCCAGGAAGTGACAGCAGGACAATATCTTTTCGAAGGCCAGGGTTGGTTGTTCTGGCCGGTACCGATCAAATTCCACTGAAGCGTTCTGGTGTCGTAACACCAGAGCTGAGGACTGAGGACAACCCGGTCAGCGTTTCCTCCCCAGCCTGAAAACAGGTAAATTTTGGTTCCAATGACCGTGACCCCCATGGCGGCCAGTTGTGTTGGACGTTTTCCCGTCACCTGGGTTGGTTGATCGAGTTCCTGTCTGTTATCGCCTTCCAGCAGGTTCCATTTCCGCTTGCCGGGACAGTAGCGCCAGAGATCATTCAGCAGCTGCGTCTTCCATCCGGATCCTCGTACGGTCAGCCCTCCAAAGAGATAAAAACGGTTATCGACGTTTGCCCAGCAGGGTAGCACTCTTGCGCAGGGACGCGTGGAGCTAGAATCAAACTGGTTTTCACCATTGTCGAGTTCGATGGGATTCCATACATGTGCCGTCAGGTCATATTTCCAGAGATCGTTCGCCACCCCCAAGCGGGTCAGGTCGCCCGGACCGGTGGGTGTTCCGTATCGTGGGTAAGCACCACCAAAGAGATAAAGACTATTGTCATAAGTCAGTATCCCATTCCACGGGTCACGTGCCAGGGGAACTCGGGTCGTGGTATGGTCACCTTGAGGTTCCAGTTGAGTCCACTTCCAGGGGGGTAAGGTGGCAGAGAGCTTTCTTTTCAGCAGAGACGAGCCACCGAGGGTAACTGCCAGAGTGTTTCTTATGAATTGTCGACGCGGCTGATTGTTGATGGGACCGTTACCAGCAGCCGTTGAGTTGTGCATGAGTCGGGCCGTTATAGTCACAAGGAGTTATGCTGAGGCCAGTACCGTCAGGCACGTATGGCAATGGGGCAGGACGGATCAACACGAAAAATATTTGGTGGCATTATTTCAGGATAACCTGAAATAACAAAAGTAAATTACGGATTATGGATTTCCTGACATCATGAATAGTTGTTTTATGCTGGGGATAGACCACCGATGGTGATTTCTTTTTCCGTGTCGGTTAAACCTCTGGGGAGGAGTTGTTGCAGCTTGTTTTCCAGTTTGCGGCGAGATCGCGTAGAGAAACTTGTTGGAA
>CAXEIY010000094.1:0-28245 GCA_963996245.1 uncultured Planctomycetia bacterium
GATTCCCAACCAGGCAGCGGCCTTAATCTGAACTCCATCACACGCTTCCAGCACCTGTGCAATCAACTGATGCTCAACCCGTCCCACCACTTCCTGGTACAGATCTCCTCGATCCGGACCAGAACTCGCCATTCCATGCCTAACAAGCGACACGGCAAAGTCTTTGGAATCCTCCCGGGCGTTCGCATCGATAAAAGCAGGATCTGATTCCCCACGCAACAGAGGCGGTAACACTTCTTCGGTCAGTGCATCGCCTTCACAGAGAATGACCGCACGTTCAATATAATTTTCCAGTTCACGGACGTTTCCTGGCCAGTCATGGTCAAGAAATCGTTGTGTGATGACATCGGGACACTGAACCAGAGAACGTTTATTTTCGTCACTGTATTTTTGAATAAAATGTTTCATTAAGGCAGGAATGTCTTCTCGGCGTTTGCGTAGTGGAGGTAACAAAATCGGCACCACATTCAAACGATAATAAAGATCTTCACGAAACCTTCCGGCAGACACTTCCGTGGGCAGAAACTGATTCGTAGCAGCAACCACCCTGGTATTGACTCGAATGGTCTGTGGATCACCAACTCGTTCGAACTCCTGCTCCTGTAACACGCGTAACAATTTCACCTGCAAAGGTGTGCTCATGGACGAAATCTCATCCAGAAAAAGCGTGCCCGTATGAGCTGCCTCAAATCGTCCGGCGCGATTAGCTACCGCTCCGGTGAATGCACCTTTGACGTGTCCAAAAAGCTCGCTCTCAAGAAGACTGTCACTCAGCGCGCCGCAATTAACTCTCACAAAAGGACCGCTCTGCCGAGGGCTAAGCTCATGAATCGCACGTGCGATTAATTCCTTACCCGTTCCCGTCTCCCCTACCACCAAAACAGTCGCCCGACTTCCGGCAACACGATGTGTCAGATGATACACCTGCTGCATCAACGGAGCATTACCTACAACACCCATTATCGGGTTTACTTCTGTGGATTCATCAAAAGACAAGGTCACGGCCCCCCGTGAGAAACGTCCGGTCGTCATCACGCTGTTACCAATATCAGTCTGTCTGTACCACCCAATTTCCAGACTCTTATTTCCAAATCACAAAGCCTGAATCAAGTGCGTGAAATCAGCACGAAGAGGAACGGGCAACTCGTCCAGACTGACCTGTCGCAAACCAACCCGCTCTTGTGTACCTAGCAGAACACCGTTACGACCGATATTCAGTGAAAGATTCTGCAGTGCCGAAAGTCGCGTTTCCTCATCACGATTGTTATTGATCAATACCTGTACCAAAGTCGCCTGAGAAGATGACGTGGCCAACTGTCCCAGAACGGGCAACACGTCCATCAAATAGATCCCTCGTCGTGCGACATCAAGCAAAGCATTTTCGGATCGTCTCGGATCACCAAGCGGACATTCACCACTGGCAATAGCATACATCATTCTAATCGCACGTAGGGCATAGTGAGCATGCTCTTCAACACTGAGTGGGTCCCGTGTCTCTTTTTGAAAAGACCGGTACGCCTGCATCTGAAGTCTTAAATCCTCACTGCTCGAAGGCCGAACCAGATATTCGATGGAACCAAACCGAGAATTAAACTTGGATTGCACATCTACCCACTCAAGTGGTCCCACCAGGTAAATGGGCAGGCCGGCGGTTCTGGGATCCTTACGAAGGTTTTCAAGTGTTTCCGTAAGCGACCAGCGGATCACATTCAAATCTACGACGATCACTTCCACATCCGCACTGGCAACCGCCAACTGAAATCCCTGCTTCCCGGAAACTGCTACTTCCGTATCAAACCCGATGTCGCGAGCCATCGCGGCCAGTCGCTGCCCTCGCAATTTTATGGAATCTATGACGATTGCTTTTTCACTACCACTCGAAAGAATAGCACGGGACAACACCTGCATAATCGCACTGGATCCACGAAAGGAATCTGATGGTTTTAATGCGACCATCAATTCCGCAGCGGCAAACTGCACTCGCCGATCAGGAAAAGTGATCGCCCGATGTAACATGGAATAGATCTGTTCTGTTGTCGAAGTTGTCAATTGTGCCACAAAACCCTTCATCAAACGCAACGCCATTTCGGCAACATCCGCCTCTTCCCTCAGAAGGGCCTGGTCGAGAACCCCTTTTAGTACCGGAGTACCTCGCTGAGAAACCAGATGCCATGCACTGGTAGAATCCTGGCGCACGGGATCGCCAAAACGCGACTCCGCATCTTCCTGAAGTAACAACAAACGTAATAAGCTTCTTTGCGTATCTGACCGGTCCGGGGCAAGATTCAATGCCATTTGAACCATGTGTAAACTGAGTAACAGACGTATTTTCTTTTCAGAAGTGAGACTCACGACCAATCCACCCGGCCCCTCACCTAACATCCAGAGGTCCACGTCTCCATCTAAGTTAGTCTGCAGTTCCATCGAGCCGTCTCTATATTGCTCTGACGACTTAAGCAGATTCCTGACAGCCGATTCTCGGCTAATTGTGCTGGAAGGAGACAGGTGCCGGATCGCAGCGCGAGCAGCCTGTCTTATGCTTTCCGGGCTGTCGCCCGAGAGCGCAGGTTCCCAGAGGAACGGAACAGCCGTTCGGTCCCCACGGTCGGTTACAAGATCGATCACTTCCCTCTTCAGCATGAGGTCTGGACTCTGCAAAGCAGCAATCAAAGGAGCGGTTGCATCCACTCCCAGATTCCTTAACGCATAGCGTGCCGCGTTTGTTTCCTTTACAGACTCCTGATCACGGAGCACGTCAATTAATACTGGAACCGCATGACTGCCTGCCTCCCGCAATTGTACGGCAGCCCAGGCACGCTCACCCCTGGATGCACTGAGGTAGGGCAACAGACCTGCGATCCTTTCTGGAGAACGTGCATGCTGCTGAAAGGCGTCGTTGATCTGTGCAACAAAAGTCCCAATTTCGGGTTGAAGTAGCTTGGTTTTTTCTAAACGCAGTAACGCAGCTGGACCAAATTGTATGCGCAGCTCGGAGAGGGTTTTGACATCGAGTGACTCTTCCATTAACTGAACAAGGTAGTTCCTGGCCAGATCCGGACGTCGGATCTGCATAGACACGATCATCGCTCGTATTTTCTCATCAGGAGTATTCAGGCTCTTAACAAAAAGTGACGGTTCTGCTTTAGCTGATATTCCTTGTTCAACTGGAGTATCCTGCGCCTTGATTCTGCCAGACCAATAGACCTGACTTACAACCGCCAGTACAACACCGGTGCCAATTACTCTCATCATAACATCAGTACTCCGACTATGGGGTTCGCCCTTCGGACACCTGCACAATAAACAGGCACCGTGCGTACAGCGACAGAACCATTCGCTATATCGTTTATTTAGCGCATATTAAACCAGCTTTTTCAACCGATTTTACTACTCCGAACCAAGAATCTTCAAATCCACGTTTATTAAACCACTTCTGACGGGGCCCTAACTTCCGCCTTTGTGGATTGTGAAGACTATTCCAAAGCTGACAGAAATAACGATGGACCTGGCCATAACAGGAGTGGCTTATCCGATCATCAGGATACCTACATCGCCCCAGAATAGGATTTCCGAGCTGATTCTATCCCGCAAAAAGATTCCGAACTTCTTATACCACCGAACCGTTATGGCGCTGGTAGAGACCTTGTACTGAATCAGCCAGGATCAGGTGGAACCGGAAAGACGGCCCTGCCACGCCGATATCTGACTCTGCACCTGACCGAAAGCGGTAGACCCCACTGTCTGGAACGCCTTAACTGCATTTTGAACACCTAAGTGGTCAAAAACATCTTCTTCTACCTCGGATGAAAGTTTCTGAAAATCCTCAAATGGAAGATCGGAAAGCGTCATTTGATGTTGTTCGCACTGCTTCACCAGCTGTCCAACCATCTCATGGCCCGTTCGCATAGGAATTCCTTTTCCGATCAAATACTCCATTAACGTTGTCGCATCCAGAAATCCCTGCTCCAGACGAGAGTTGATCGCTTTCTGATTCAGTTGAATTCCATCCACAAGCGGTGCTGCTACCGAAAGACAAGAACCAATCGTATCATAGGCATCGAAAACCGGAATTTTGTCTTCCTGAAGATCACGATTATAGGCCAGTGGCAGACCCTTTAAAATGGTAAGTAAGGCTTGAAGATCACCCAATACCCGACCGGTCTTTCCTCGAATGAGTTCCAGTACATCCGGATTCTTCTTCTGTGGCATAATCGAAGAACCTGTGCAAAAAGCATCCGGTAAGCGAATAAAATCAAATTCGATTGTACTCCAGATGATCCATTCTTCAGCCCAGCTGCTAAGGTGCTCCGCGATCATTGCCAGATCAAAAAGGAACTCAGCTGCAAAATCGCGGTCGCTACTGGCGTCCAAGCTATTTTGACTGATTGCATCGAATCCCAGTTTTGATGCGACACTTTCACGATCCAAGGGTAAGGAACTACCGGCTAGCGCTGCAGTACCCAGAGGAAGTACATTCACCCGTTTCCGCGTGTCCTGAAGACGATCTCGGTCTCTTTGAAGTTTTTCACAGTAGGCAAGCCAGTGATGTGATGCCAGAACCGGTTGCGCACGCTGCATGTGTGTGTAGGCCGGAAGAATGATACCCATGTCCGATTCAGCACGGTTTACAAACGCCAATTGCAGATCGCCTAACAACTGATCCAATGCGGCAATCGAATCACGCATCCATAATCGAAAAGCAGTTGACACCTGATCATTCCGACTTCGACCGGTATGAATTTTTCTCCCGATATCACCTAACGCATCGATCACGTCCCGTTCTATGTGCATATGAATATCCTCGAGTTCAGGGCGTATTTCCATCTGCCCTTCCCGGATATTCCGATCAATATTACGTAATTCCGCGCACAATTGAGTGCGCTCCTGGGAGGAAATTAATCCTACTTCAGAAAGCATTTCAACATGAGCAATAGAACCCTGAATATCATGGACACCCAATCGATAATCAAAGCTTATGGATTCGGTGAAACGTTCTACGCGTTTATCGGTGGGTTGTTCAAAACGGCCGCTCCAAGCCTTTGACGTCAACGAACCATTCTCCTATCTGAAAAACCGGAATCTGTCCTGTACTGCGTTGGTTACTTTAAGTAGGGGCTTGGTCAGTGTCAACGAACCGATCGCCTTCCCATTGTATAATTTCAAGTATTATGGACCTGAATCTTTCAAGAAGTCGAACCATGCATCCTATCTATTCGAATTTACTATTCAACTACCACTTCGTCCCGAAAACCTTGAACATCCGTTTTGCGATTTCCCCCGTTTCAGCAGTGGCTGTAATGGGAAACCGTGCAGCGATATTCGAATCAGGCTCACAACACAGCCCCCTCCGGTTTTGACGTGAATAGATTAAATTGATCAACTCAACCGCTGACTCATTGACCCTCATAAATTTGCTTCCTAGAATATCCCTCCTGTCCTTCATTTGCATTGTAACACCAGGCTAGATTAATCATGCCACATACGGCTCTTATTCCGTCCAAAAGCAAACAACCCATACAAACTTCCCTCCTTCAGAGCGATCACTCCACTGAAGAGGTGGAGGTCCGTGGCCATCTCATCGACAGCCTTCTGTTGCCCAGAATTCTGGATACCATAGCGCAACAGGGAGGAGATTTTGTCGTTCAGGAATTTCAATTGGGACATCGCCACAACGAAGAAAGTTATGCGAGACTCCAGATTCAGGCCGACTCCGCTTCCTGTCTAGAAAAGATTGTTGATCAAATCAGTGGTTTTGGTGCTACCTCGGTCGATATCCATGACTGCCAGTTAAAAACTGCAACTGTGGATGGCGCCTATCCAGACCATTTTTACTGCGCCACCAACCAACCCACTTACGTACGCATTTCTGGCAAATGGAAAACTGTTTTACGACAGGAAATGGACTGCGGTATTGCAGTAGACCCGGTACGAGAATCTGCAAAATGTATTCCGATGAACAAGGTGCACCGTGGTGACCTCATTGTGACCGGGCATCGTGGAATCCGTGTCCTTCCTATACAGCACGGTCCCGAACGTCATCTGTTTGATTCCATGCAACCGGTTATTCCGAGTGACAAACCGAAACAGGCATCCGTACGGGAAGTCGTAATGGAAATGCGACGTTATCGGGCACAACAGAAAAAAATTCTGGTCGTTGCTGGCCCAGCCGTAGTACACACCGGAAGCGTCGATCATTTCTGCAAGCTCATGCGCACCGGATACGTGGATCGGCTGTTTGCAGGAAATGCCTTGGCGACGCAGGACATAGCCGCTGCCATTTATGGAAATCTTCCGGAATCAGAACACCACGACGAATTCCCCAGCCATCATCAGAGACAAAACAGACTTCGGGCAATCAACACGGTGCGCCAATTGGGAGGCATCCGCCAGGCAGTCGAAAAAGGAATGTTATCAAAAGGAATTATGTATGAATGTGTGAAACGAGGTATTGAATTTCTGTTAGCGGGCACTATTCGTGACCAAAGCCCGCTTCCCGAAGTTATAACTGACACGCTTGTTGCACAGGACCGAATGCGGGAACGCCTGCAGGACATTCGCTTCTGCTTGATGATAGCCTCATCTCAACATGCCGTTGCTGTATCCAATCTTCTCCCCGCCTCGGTACGTCTTGTCTGCGTCGATATCAATCCTGCCTCGGTCATGAGATTGAGTGACCCGAGCAAATTTCACTCAGTGGGTCTAGTCACCGATATAGAACCGTTTTTACGCGATGTTGTGACGCAACTGACCTCATGAACAATCCGGTATATTCCGCTGCAGATTCCACGATTGCTGGATATGGATACTCCCCGCTGAAATGCTTTTGTTACCTTCGCTGGAGGTTTTCTGACAAATGCGTTAAGCTATGTTGAGTTGACTTCTTTAAAGGAATTCAGAGGGATGCCCTTCAAACACAGCAGAAGTCAGCTGCTGGCGGCGTAAAGTATGTTGCCAGCATACCTTGCAAGGATTTGCTACTCACGGTAAAGTGTTCCTTCCATGGCATGTTCCGTGGCGAGCTGAGTGAACAGCCGAATCACCCCCATAAAAAGCTATAGAGAACAGATGATGAAGACCTACATGGCCAAACCCGGTACCGTCGAGCAACGCTGGTGGATTGTTGACGCTGAAGACCAGATCGTGGGCAGGCTAGCAGCCAAACTGGCTCCCATCCTGATGGGAAAACATAGACCGACCTACACGCCACACATAGACACGGGTGATTTTATTGTTGTGAAGAACGCGGAAAAGGTACAGTTCACCGGTCGAAAGTGGGAAACGAAAACCTATGCGAGCTATAGCGGCTATCCTGGTGGACTCCGTGAAAGAACCGCATCACAAATGCGAGACAACAAACCCGAAGAGATTCTGCGTGAAGCGGTACGCCGAATGCTTCCCAAAGGTACACTGGGAAGAAAAATGCTTTCCAAGTTGAAAGTTTATGCAGGACAGTCCCACCCTCATCAAGCCCAGGACCCTCAGCCTTTGGAATGTTAGTAAGAACCTGTATCTATTTCTTGAGCCCCGCACGTTTGCACGTAAAACTGTGTTGAGGAGGAAAATTACAACCATGGCGACCGCCGTAACCAATCCAACGTACCATCTCGGAACGGGAAGACGTAAAAGCTCTATCGCGCGGATACGCTTATGTGACGGTGATGGACAGATCACTGTGAACAAACGTCCTTTAGATGAATACTTTCCACGTCTTCAGGACCTTGAGATAGTTCGCTCCCCTTTGCATAAAACGGATTTGCTTGGATCGGTGAACTGCCACATCAATGTTATCGGAGGAGGTCTTACCGGACAAGCAGGGGCCATCATGCTCGGAATCGGGCGTGCACTCAAATCAATGCGGCCAGACTTGGAACCCGTCCTGCGAGAACATGGATTCCTCACGCGTGACAGCCGAATGAAAGAACGTAAGAAATACGGACAGAAAGGCGCACGGAAAGGGTTCCAGTTTTCAAAACGGTAATTTTATTTCGGCGATGCTGCGTTCCTTGACCGCCCCTGCCATACGTTGCGGCTTTACCGCCCGTTGGAAACCTTGGTCAGTGGTTACGCGAGGTCCCTGGGGTTTACCGTAACCTTCATCTCGACAGAACGCCCGGTCGTTTCATGTGGTATCCATGACGACCGACGGCTCACCAGCTTTTTGTTCGAATCGATTTTCATTCCCTGATCTCCTTCTGTCTCCTCAAGATAAAAGGTTTTCTTCTTGCTACGGTCACTTTCCGGTTTCTCTCGGACAACAAGGATCATCCTCTCATGGTCAATCCGATCCTGCTTCCCGAACTAAGAGAGATGATCCGTAACAATCAGAAAGCGGAACTTACATCCTTTTGCACCACACTTCATCCAGCAACGGCTGCTGAATTCATGGAAGGTTTAACGGTTGAAGAGTCTTGGAGCACACTGTCCCATGCTCCGCTGCAGCGTCAGGCAGAAATATTCGAATTCTTTCCGCTTTCCAAACAGATTGTGATGACTTCTGGTGTGGAAAGTACCCGAATGGCGCGATTGCTCGAGGCCATGTCTCCTGATGAAAGAGTGGACCTCCTGGAACGCGTTGAAGGGGAAATAGTAGAATCACTGCTACCCCTTGTTGCACAGGCCGAGCGAACTGACATCATACGTCTACTCTCATTCCCCCCTGAGAGTGCAGGGTCTGTCATGACCACAGAGTACGCCTCGCTCACCGAAACATTGACAGCAGAAAAAGCACTGACAGCGCTGCGGAATCAGGCTCCTCACCGCGAAACAATCTACTATATTTATGTGCTCGACTCAGAGCGACATCTGAGAGGAGTGGTGTCACTGGCCGAATTGGTCGTCGCGTCAAAAACAAGTTCTGTTTCTGAAATCATGACACGTGACGTAATATCCGTGCGTGTTGAAGAAGATCAGGAAGTCGTTGCCCGCAAACTTGCCCGCTACGACTTCATTGCTATTCCCGTGGTTGATGACATTGGAAAACTGGTAGGTATTGTCACACATGATGATATTATCGATGTCGTCATTGAAGAGGCAGATGAAGACGTCATGCAACTAGGCGGCGTTCTTCCTTTTGAAGAAGGCTATCTGCAAACCCCGCTCTTCACTTTTGCACGAAAACGCGGCATTTGGTTAGTGATTTTATTTATTGCTACCATGATCACTGCAGTAGCACTGAAGGAATATGAACGAGAATTTGAGCAGATACCCTGGTTGGTCCTCTTTATTCCCCTCATCCTGTCCTGTGGGGGCAACTCTGGATCGCAATCGGCGACATTGATTATCCGCGCACTGGCTGTCGGAAATATCACGATGACGGACTGGTGGCGAATCGCCTGGCGAGAAGCCGCTGTTGGACTGATCCTTGGAACGTCTCTTGGTTGCATGTCCTATTTTCTCGCCGGCAGCCTGAGCTACTGGGCATATGGTTTTTTCGTCGTACCGATCTCACTTCTTCTCATGGTAGTTACAGGTACCTTACTGGGATCCCTCCTGCCACTGGGATTCATGCGACTAGGATGGGATCCTGCTATTACGTCTACTCCGTTCGTAGCAAGCATGATTGATATCACAGGTATTGTTCTCTATTTCAGTATCGTTCGGTTATTTCTCAGTGACAGCATGACGTATTAAACTTCTATCAAGACAGCACTCCCGACTCCCATCGATTACTATTCACCTCAAGGTTGTACTTTAACCACTTCTGCGAGAAAACAGGTTCTACAAACTGTCTCAAGCTACGTCATTTCCGCCCGCTGCTTCCGCTTCGATACCGCTACTGCTGGAAGGCTTTCCAAGGAGAATCACATGCTCGCCCATTCTTTATCAGAGAAGAACGATTTTCATTTGTCTCCAGCAGAAATATGGACTCCATTCCCATGACAAAATAATCTTCAAAGAAACCTTATTTTCATACGCAGTAAGGGTATACTGTTCGACACGAACATCCCTCATCTCCTTTACCGAAGGAACCCAACACGATGGCGGCAACCAAATCATGGACCCTGACCGATGTCACTCATGACTTATGGGTTGACCATTTCCACATCCAGTCGGACCATTCCGCGACTATGGATAACCGGCCCTGGTCCATTCAGAAGCGAACCTTACGTGGTGGCCTGCGTGACGGTGTCGACATCATTGAAATTGATAACGGTTCAATGCAGTTCTCTATTTTGCCGACAAGAGGAATGAGTATTTGGAGAGGTGCCTGCCAAGGAACCTTTCTGGGGTGGCAGTCACCGGTTCAAGGACCGGTAAATCCGAAATTTGTAAACGAACTTGACCGAGGCAGCCTGGGCTGGCTGCAGGGGTTTGATGAATGGATTGTACGATGCGGTCTGGATTCCAATGGATCCCCTGGAACGGACGTTATTATCGACAACAATGGAAATCCAGCCGAGGTCGATTTAACCCTTCATGGAAAAATCGCGAATCTTCCTGCGCATTATGTCGAAATCCAGATTATTGAAAACGATCCACCAGAACTGGTTGTCATAGGACATGTAGATGAATCCATGCTGTTCTCTCCTCAACTAAGGATGGTCTCGACCATCCGTACGCAAATCGGTTCCAATCGTCTCACCATAACTGATGAGATCATCAATATCCGTTCAACACCGGTTGAACTGGAACTCCTGTATCACTGTAATTTCGGCGCCCCATTTCTCGAGGAAGGGGCTCAATTGAAATTGCCCATTCGCGAAGTTGCCCCTCGAAACAAAAGGGCCCAAGAGGGAATGGCTCATTTTGACACCTACCAAGGTCCAGAACCAGGATTTGTAGAACAGGTTTATTGGTATGATCTAGCATCTGAAGCATCCGGCAAGACACTTGCCATGCTCCGAAACGCACATGGTGACAAAGGAGCCGTGCTGAGATTCAATAAACAGGAGCTCCCTTATTTCACCCAGTGGAAAAACACAGCACCCGTGTCAGATGGCTTTGTCACAGGGATCGAACCCGGGACTAATTTCCCCAACCTGAAACGATTTGAACGCGACCAGGGGCGCGTGATTCGAATCAGCCCTGGAAACCATTATTCCTGTACGTTGGATATCGACATTCATGTTGATCCGGATTCTGTCGCATCGGTTGAAAACGAAATCCAAAAACTACAGTCATCCGTCAGTCCTTTAATCCACAAAAAACCGCACAAGAAATACTCTCCTCTTTAATAATAACAGCTTGGTTGGATCGAAACTCTCATCCATCAACCACTACCTTTTTTGCTGATATACCAGCCCTTTTAATTGGACTCTCCAGAAAACCCATGTATCAAGTCTCCCGTGAAATAGATTTCTGTTACGGTCATCGGCTACTCAACTATGAAGGCAAATGCCGATGGCTCCACGGACACAATGGAAGAGCCGTTGTCACGCTAGAGGACCAGAAACTCAATCACTGCGGCATGGTCATTGACTTCACTGAAATCAAGCAGTATGTAAGTAAATGGATTGATGAACACCTGGACCACCGTATGATTCTCCACCAGGATGACCCCCTGTTGCCCTTTCTGCGAGACCAGCAACAACCCCTGTACATCATGGATGCAAACCCTACTGCAGAAAACATCGCGAAATTAATTTTCGAGCAAATAGAACGAGAAGGTTACCCTGTCATTGAAGTTCGCCTTTGGGAAACACCCTCCTCGTTTGCGACCTACAAAAAGCCTGACCCTGCTCAAGCGACCGGCTACTGATAGCACCCTGTTCCTGTTGTGCCCCGGTTCTCTTGCGTCATTACTTGATTGAGAATCGCTCGACATGAACCTGTTCCATGCGTGCCATGAATTCATGGCCTAATCGAATCACTCTGGCTCGAATACTTCTGCTCCCATTTTTATTTCATCGATCCTGTATGCGAGTAAGCAATCCTGGACTCCACCTTTGGCTCTGGTAGTTTTCCCATTAATGGCATTCGGAGACCTTCTTGATGGAGATACCTGGCAAGACACTTAAGCCAGTATTCGGAACTCGGCTCAGTAATGGATCCTCTTGCAGATAAATGCATACTCACAAGTGCAATCATTCTGCTCTCCCAGCCGGAAATCACTCCCGACTGGATTCCATACCCCATCCCCATAGCACTGATGGCTCTTTTTGTTGCCCGGGACATCCTGATTTTACTGGGCTACTTCGTGCTTAGTGTATTCTGGAAAATTCCAGCCGTTCAGCCGAACCGCTGGGGAAAATTGTCCACTGCAACCCATATTTTTCTGATCTTCCTAACACTCCTCAACAGTGTGCTCTTGCCGTGGATTCATAACACCCTTCTGGCAAGCGGCATTTCCTATCTTGTGCGACTAGATCCGCTGTTCAGCACAAAATCCGTATCCAGAGGTGTCCCGAAAACAGAGTAATCCGTCTACCATCTCCACAAACAGAATCTAACAGATTACCTGTAAATCCACGGTTTAATGGTCATGATCGTGTCCGGAATGATGTTCCGGAAGCGTTTTGCTTTTTCTCTCGTAAGGAGCTACATGATCGTAGATCCTCCACTCCTGATATCCGGAACGAGGATTTCGATCTGCCACCATCTGTAACATGACATGGTAGCTCCCTCGCTGCTCAACGGTAACCTTATAGACAACCTGGGCTTCAACAATTTTTCCTTTGAACGTGGTATCTTCAATGGAATCGAACCGAACCTTTGTTTCTTCGGGCCTGAATCTCTGCAGGTTCTTTGTAATGCCATCCTGCTCCAACTCAATAACTCCGTCACGAATTGCTCGGTTCCCCCTTTCAACGGTTTCACGGTGCAGCCCTTGCGGTGGCCGACTTTCAGGAGTCAGTTTCTGGACGAATGCATCAAATGTGTTTCCCTGATTCAGCAACAGAAGCCACTGTCGGCCATAGGTGATCGAAGCCTGTTTGAGCTGTTCCCGGGGTACATGAAAGTTGATCGCATTAGCTACCAGAAAAACAAGCCCCAGCGTCAAGCCGATCTTCGCTACGCGCTCACCGGAAACTCCGACGGCTAAACTCAATGGAAGTCGAGAAACACTATAAATCCCATACAGAGCTGTGATAGCAGAACCAAAAATTACTCCGTATTTCCAAATGGAATTATCCATGAAAATAATGGCAACCACACAGACAACACACACCAGTGCAGAAAAGAATCCCATCCTTGCATACCATGGCAGAGGTCCTGAGTCAGACAAACTCCGGATTTTGAAAAGTGAATAAATGGACAAAACGATGGCCACAATTGGTACCACCATCAAGGCATCCCAAGGAACAATCCCAATAACAGAAATAAGCCCGACCACAAAGGCAGCAATGGCCGGCCCATGGGGAGTGCGGTACTGATCCAGACTATCACTTCCTGCCCCAAAATTCCGTATTCCCGCATCCTGAATTTCCGCCATTTTTTATCTTACCTTGTTTTGTAAAACGGGACAGTTCATCGTGGAAACCATCTCAGACACCTGAATACAGGTCTTCTTTTCGAAAGTTCCATTATGTATTAAAAGACTACTATATTGGAAGAACAGGCAACGCCCTATTCACGCTATCGGCGATCCGAAAGCCTGTCAAGTTCCTGTCCCTTCTGAAACGCCATCCCCGATGACAAAAACACGTACATGAAAACTCTTCCACCGTTCCCAAAAAAACAGTGAAAGAGCTTTCATGAGTTACACCCTAAAGAATCAAGATGACCCGACGTGCCACTTTATGAACTTTGATCTTACTGATTCGCTCCTCACCCTTCAGGCCGAAAAATTCGTTCACCCAATGGGCCATTACATCCACTCCACTCTTATCAGTAAGCGCTACACAAGAAGGACGGTTAAGCAACGTAGCGGTATCAAAGATGTTGTAAATACGCTCATCACTACGTAATTCACCTGCATGGATTCACACTCGGGTCGTATTGAAATGCTTACCTACCACAAGGATCGTTTTCGGCAATCCAATGGAACGCATGTAGTCAGCCATCTCGGAAATCACTTCTGTCCGAATACCACAAAGATCTCACTTCAGAGCAAGGTATTCGATCCATGCACCTTCTACAGGAGGATTTCCACAACGTTCACCAAAACCAAGTGTGTCATAGATCCGAACCTTGGCCTTTAATTCATCGGGCACTTGTTCGCTCATACACATCCGTCGATCCACGAAGGGTAGTACCCAACCATCAAAATCCGCTCTCGTAACGTCTTCCAAATGGCAACCGGGGCGCACATTCGCTTCAAATGCCGCGTCCATACATTCTTGGCGGCTCTTAAACTCAAGCTTATTAAAAACATGCTAGTCCGATGAACCGCAAAGCATTCCCGTCTCTTTCACTAGACGAAAATCCCCTTTGACGGCACGAATCCAATCTGTGTATTCGGGAAACTCATAGCCCATATCACGGCAACGATCCAACGTTTCTCGATCATTTTTGTGCAAAGAAAGAATTCTGTCTGTCGAATGACACCGTTGGGCCCGCCAAGTTTCGCCATAAGGTCGTACAGATGCACCATCTGATCAGCAGAATACGGCGGTCTCACCTGCTGACCGTCACGGAAGGTTGTAGCGGCAACAAAACTATCACGGGATTTTACAGTGTTGGAATCACACTCAACCTGTTGGTGATCGATAAACTCAATTAACGGTCCGTCAACTCGAATAAGCGGCGGCAAACTGTAATCGAACGTCTCTTCCAAATGATTTGGTTCTGTGGCGTTTACCAAAGGATGGAGTTTTTTCTCTTAAGCGATCGATATTACAAGATCTCCGGTTCTACTCGCTCAGGTGTCGAGATCTCAGACCTCCACACCTTGTTCCTGACAAACACTCGCAATAACGTTGATTGTAGACTCGACATCCGTAACGGACAAAGCGGCATCATCAGCCATTTCAATCCCGAACTCTTCTTCAAACATCGCCACCAGTTCCACCGACTGAACACTCTCTGCACCCAGATCAGCCGCAAAAGCATGTTCTAATTTGATATCCGATGTATCCATCTGCAGAACACGTGCAGTAACTGATTTTACACGTTCTTCAACATTAGACATCATTCCCTTCACCTCCAACTGAGTACCTTGGGTTATTAGTTATGACGATAAAAGGCGCCCGTAAAGAACACATGACTACCCTTTCTTTGCCAACATTTACTGAAAACTCTATTTCTTAGTTCTTTTGTTACTCTCACTACCTTGTTCCAACTAGCCTCTTTGGGCACTCAGAGCCTTACGACCTTTTTTCACCAGCTCATTGCGCTGCGATGCTGTGATGCGAAATATTTCATCCCACATACTCTCCATAGAGGAACTCCATGTTCGACCCCGTCGGTCCATTACTATCTGTGCGGTCTCATACAGTTTTAGTTTTCCAAATCCTTTGGTTACAGCACCCTCCAAAAACCAAGCAAATGACGGGATGAATTTCGGCAATGGTTTTCCGGATGCCGCAATTAAAGCCATCGCACCCACATTGGCACCGGTGTTCATCAGAGTTCCAATTGAAGTCTTCGTATGATCACCTATCAACGCCCCGACCTTTTGGGAACCGGTGTCTATCGGCGTATGGCCATCCAATGTCATCGTCACATTCGTGTAATCATTTTTCAGATCACTATTGGTCGTAAAGGCACCTAAATTAACCCATTCACCGACGTAAGCATGCCCCAGAAATCCGTCATGGTATTTGTTGGAATACCCGTGAATAATGGATTCTTCGACCTCTCCACCAACTCGACATAGGTCACCAATCGAATTGCCTTCTCGACACTTTGCTCCCAGCAGAATTGATTTCCTACCTATGTAGCAAGGACCTTCTATTCGTGAAAAAGGATGAATCTCAGCACCTTCATCAATGTAAACCGGACCATTTTCAGCATCAATCACCACCATTGGATGAACTAATGCTCCGGGGCCAATAAATACATCTTTCTGACTTCCACGAATTGCGTTGGGCTCTTCTACGGTCCCTTCAATCCCTTGAACGCCACATGACCGGAAATCATCGACCAGAATATCCGGATTGCTCAACACAAGATCCCACGTGTAATTCCAGATTTCAACCGAGGCATCAACAGAGTCAACCTGATCCTTAACTGCGTTCAGAAAAGACGAAATGGAATCCGTGGGCAACTGAACTGCATCGCTTTTTGCAATGCGTCCGACCAACAGCTCTCCCTGATCACCCCACACTGCCTGACTTGCACCCGCAACATCCATATCCAGGCTGTTCGCCTTGACTCGACCATCCACGATAAACAGATCGTCTCTGGTTAAACTGGCAAGGTCGTTTACTGTCCACCCCGATTGTTCGCGAAAAACATCTTCCAAATAATCCGGCACAAAACACGCCACTTCTCTAGCACCTGTTTTGGCAATCAATTTGTCCGCCAGGGAGTTCATCCCACAACGCAAATCAAAGACTGGACGGCTGAGTGCGAGTGGGTAAAACTGTTCTCGGATTTCTGCCGATATGTCCAGTAAAACCAGTCTCATATCAAACACTCCAACTAACGCGTATCGAAAATCGGCCCTCCCCTACTCGCGCGATGCATAAAGACCGGAAACCCCTATCCAAATGCAACTGCTTACACGGTTCTTCCCATGAGAATCGGCCGGATAGGCGCAACAGTTTGCTCTCCAGTGGAACCAATCTGCCTTCTGGTCCCGAACCGACCACCATACACCAATGGATCAAATTTTCAAGTATGCAGCCCCTGCCGGAGGGTTCTAGAATTAAGGTACCATCTGATACCACGACAATGATTGGGGACGTCCTTGACCTAATATATCCGTATCATCCTTTTGTCAGCCATGCCCTCTGCCCGTTTGAGGTTACCCTCAGCGAGGTAATCTGACCTGTTTGCGATTCATCAGGTAAGGAAGGATCCACAAAATCAGAAACTGTTCCCCTTGCCCTGTTTCCAACTATGGCCAGAACAGACAAGCGAGCCCCAACCCTTTTTGCCAAGTGAAAACAGAACAAGCGATATACTTATCCTACCCAGGCCGAATTCAGACATCATGAAAAAGGAACCTTCGCCCATATCCACTTCTAACATAGGCCCCACCCCGTGAAAAAACGTAATCCTCCGCGAATAATGGGTGGACTCATGATTGGTCTCGGTTGCCTCACACTCACCTTGTGTGGGTCCGGTTTCTATTTGCTATCAACCCTGAAAAACAACGATGCGGGAGAAATACGAAACGCAACAGAAGCCGTTACTCAAATTGATATTCCCTCTGACTTCCCTCCCGCATTTTACGTGCAATTACCATTTTCAGATCTCATGTTCGCCGTTTACGGTAAAGATTTTCAACAAGTGGATTCACCCAGACTTATTCTCTTTTCATTTCCTGAAAAACTGGCATCAAACGAATCGCAAATAAGGGCACAAATTCAGCAATCCCTCAACCCAGGTGGATCCGAATCAAATTCGGAATTTGTACGTGCTGAACCTCGGACTTTCATGGTAAACGGAAAACCACATACCATCGAAATTGAACACCGAACAACCCTCGTGGGAAAACCACTGGTCCAAATAGATCTTCCTTTCAAGAACAAACTGGGGGGACCTGCGGTGCTTTCTATTCGTGTTCCCAGACAACTCTGGGACGAAGGGGTGGTTGAAAGAATGATTCACTCCATGAAATAAATCCAGGTGTGGTACGTGTTTGTGTACTTGCACAGAAAAATCGGTACATCTGGCATATCACATACGGTTCTTTGCGGTAAGCACCCGTCTTTAACGACGGAAACACGCAGGTAATATGGTATGATTGGGCTGGATTGCCCTGATGCTAATCAATCTGAGATTCCACCTCGTTGTTCTGAAGTTTAGATTCCCCATTCCTTCCTTTCTGGCCGGATCGGACCTTGACCTTCTTTTTCGCGGTTTTTTTGCACCTGGGAGTTTTGCATGTCAGCTGATCACCATCCCAACGAAGCAACGCCACAAACAGAAACAGCCAGCAGACTTCCAGTCACCCCTACTGCTGGACACAGCGCTCGCGTGGTAAGCATTGCCTTCAGTCCGGACGGACGCTTGCTTGCAACCGGGAGTCGAGATACTTCCATGCGACTATGGGATGCCCAATCCGGGGAACTGTTGAGTGGACCAATGGTGGGAGATGTCGTGCGTGGTGCACACGTGTTCGATGTTACTTTCAGCCCAGACAGCAAGGTAGTCGCTACAGCGGTGCGCGATGGTACGGTCTGCCTCTGGGACACCGAAAATCACACCGCTATCGGATCCCCACTGACCGGGCACAGCAGTTGGGTTCACGACGTCTCTTTTCATCCGAATGGAAAATGGATTGCTTCTGCAAGCAAAGATCATACGGTCCGAGTCTGGGACGTTTCTGTACTTCTTCAAAAACAGGATCCTTCTTCTGTTGCAGAATGTATCAACATCCTGGAGGAACATCAGGGCGCCGTCCAGGGGGTCAGTTTCTGTCCCATAGGCGATCGACTAGCATCTCTGGGTGAAGACGGAAGGGTATGCGTCTGGCATCAGGAAACACAAAATGACATCACTGCCTCAAACTGGAAACTACAGTTCAAGATAGATGTTCCAACCGATCCGGCAGGATCCCATCCCGGATGTCATTTGTGCCTGGCTTTCAGTCCCAACGGAAAAATTCTTGCAACCGGCAGTCATTGCTCAGAAATACGTTTATGGGATGTAGAAACTGGTCGGGAGCTCGATGCACGGCTCTCAGGTCACGAAGATATGGTACTGGGAGTTCATTTCCATCCAGATGGTAAACGCATCGCCACGGGAGGATGGGACGGAACGGTGCGATTGTGGGATGCAGAAACTGGTAATCCTATTGGAACTCCGTTATCCGGCCATGATGGTGCGGTCTATGACGTCGCTTTCAGTTCTGATGGCAATAATATGGTGTCATCGGGTTGGGACCGTTCTATCCGAATCTGGGACCTTGAAAAGCTGGAAAAGCCTAAGCGTTCCATGAGCGACCCCAGAGAAATTGTACTATCCGCAACGTTCCATCCAAATGGAAACCTTATCGCCACTTCAAGGCGTGATGGCCGCATACGACTCTGGGATGTTGAAACATGCACCGCTAGCGGCGATCCCTTCTTAGGACATGAAAAGGCCGTTCTCAAGGTCGCTTTCAGCCCGGATGGGAAAACACTGGCGTCGGCAGGATTCGACAGCACTGTTCGACGATGGGATGTGGAAAACAGGACGGCCATTGAGCCCTTGCTTCTGGGCCACACCGATGCCGTTGCCCAAGTGACATACAGTCCAGACGGAACCAGAATCGCATCAGGAAGTCGAGACCGCACCATTCGCATTTGGGATGCCCGAACCGGTGAGTGTCTCCATGGCCCTATGACCGGCCATACCTACCATGTCCGCGCTGTCTGCTTCAGCCCGGATAGCAAAACACTGGTATCAGGGAGTAAAGATAATTCGATCCGTGTCTGGAGTGTCGAAACCGGTAAAGAAATTAGAGAGCCGATATTAGGACACAGCGACTGGGTGCGTTGGGTTGTCTATAGTCCAGATGGTTCGTTACTGGCATCCGCTGCCGACGATTACACCATTCGATTGTGGAACATGGAATCCGGTCTTCCCTGTTGTCCAGCATTAACGGGCCACACGGATTACACCCGATCGGTTGCATTCAGCCCAGATGGCCAATTACTGGCTTCTTCTTCTTTCGATCGAACGATCCGGATCTGGGACCTTAACGCGCTGCCCGAACTCCCTGCATGCATCCGTGTGATAACCGGTTCGAGTTCGAAACTGACTCAACTTTCCTTTCATCCCAGTGGAACCTTCATTTGTACCGGAAGTGATGACGGTACGGTACGGATGTGGGATATCGCTACCGGAGAACAAAAAGGAGAACTCAGAGACCTTACTCCCAGTGCGGGTGAATCGCTCCGATCACAAGGCGGAGGCGGGGGTGGGAAAGGAAAAAATCGTGGTAACGGTTAGGGAAAGTTCTTTCCATTCATAGACCGCAACCGCGGTCGCAACACGCGTGATAAACAATCTATTCAAGACAACTCTCAATGGCTATTCATACAACATAGACACCCTTACAAGATTCTTTCATCTGGAGATGTCATGCGACTGATTCGGTTCGCGTTGACTGTATTTCTTGTCTGGGTGGCGTATCGATATTTTTATGAATATCTATACCTGACAACCAAACAATTAATGTATCTCCTTTCCGAGTAGTCGTCGGTGACAGCGTTTGGTGATAATGGGCATAGACCCTTCACCCGAATGCACTCAGGCAAGCTTTTTGACCAAGCCCAGCTGATTCCCCTGTCTGGTACGAACCATATCAAAACAGGTGTCGTACCAGGCACTTTCTATTCTTCATCCATTACACTTCCTCTTGATTGCCAGAGTAATGTAACCGATAATTCCATTCTTGATGGTATGGTACGTATGCATATTAAAAGATCGACTATCGCTATGAATTCAGCTAAATGCGCAGGGCCGCGATCCCGTCGCGAATTTTTGCGAGCTGGCGTCCTTACCCTGGGAGGCATCACCCTTCCTGATGTACTTCGCCTGCGCGCCGAATCAAACGCTTCTCGCACCCAAACCTCTGTGATTTTGTTTTGGATGTGGGGTGGCCCCAGCCAGCTTGAAACCTACGATATGAAACCCGATGCGCCCACGGAGTACCGAGGCCCGCTTAACCCCATCAAAACCTCTGTTCCCGGGCTTGATATATGCCAGTACATGCCGCTTCAGGCGCAGATCGCCCATCGCTACTCCGTCATTCGATCACTGTACCACAATATGTCCTCACACAATGACGGCAGTATCGAAGTGCTCACTGGTAAAACCCCTCTGGTAGCCGATCCTACTTCAACCGCACGTTCGGACCACCCCGACTTTGGCATGATTACCAGTCATGTTCGTGGACGACATCCACAAGGTCTTCCACAATATGTAGCCATCAACAGGGCGCCTTTCATGACCCGCCCGGTATACCTCGGAGCATCCCATAAAGCTTTCGAGACCAAGGATCCCTCCAAGCCTGACTTTGCGCCCAAAAATTTGTCCCTCGTGACCGGTGTTAACAACGACAGACTTCAGGATCGTAAATCCTTGCTTTCTCAATTTGATCGATTCCAGGAAGCGCTGGACCAGCAAGGAAAAGCCATTGACCAATACCGCGATGCAGCGCTACAGATACTGACCAGTTCCCGTGTTGCCGATGCCTTTGACCTTTCCAAAGAAAAGCCTACCACCCGTGAACGATATGGTGACCATCGATGGGGGCAAAGCTGTCTGCTCGCACGGCGTCTTGTTGAATCAGGTGTCAGCGTAGTTAACATTGATGCAACGGCTCCCAATGACACAACCAAGCACTTCAGCTGGGATGACCATGCGGGTGCCTTTCATCTTGATTATGCACAACGTGAGCGACTTCCCCAGCTGGATCAAGGTTTAAGTGCACTGATCAACGACATTCACGACCGCGCTCTGGATCAGGATGTCCTTGTGATTGCTTGCGGAGAATTTGGCAGAACTCCACGCGTCACGCATGCACGTCGCAATTTTTCTGACCAAATCGGACTGGGACGTGATCATTGGCCACATGCATTCAGTGCCCTGATATCCGGCGGTGGCTTACAAATGGGACAAGTCGTGGGTCGGACAAATTCCAAAGCGGAATACCCTACACACGATCCCGTAACTCCCCAGGATCTCCTTGCTACCATTTACAGGCATCTGGGAATTGATCCCGGCCAGAATTTCAATAATTTTGCAGGACGTCCCGTTCCCGTTCTGGATCACGGGAAACCGATTGCCGCGATCACTTAAGATACCCTTCTTTTTATGTTATCGATATCTCTTTGAATAAACCCCGTCCGATTCTGTTTGACACCAAAGATATGTCGTGCTGCGGACAACTCGCACCGTTCCAGTTGTCTTACGAAACACGTGCTCACCACTATCGCCACGTCAACTTTGGCAGAGTGCGCAAAAAATGGAATATCGCTCGCGAACAACGAGGCAAATGAGTGGCCGAAAATTCAAAGAAAGGCAGAGAGTCTCAGCCGCAATGAAGGCCGAACGTGGAATGCCGGAATAATTATGTTGCGAAAAAGCGACAGCCAATACTCCAGCATCGCTTCCCTGCCCGATGGCCGCGTGGGCGTGCTATACGACTGCTGGGAGGACAACCACTACCAGCCCCACTTCACCACCGTTACGCCGGGCGATATCCAACTAGGTGAAAAACTGGAAATGATGCCTCAATCGTACGTACTCACGAGAGCAAGGGTCCGTACCGGTGTCACCGACTGATAGATCCATTTCCCACTTCTCATGAACCCTCAATTTCAAACTCTTCCAGGGCCGCCGAATAGGCGCCCATAGAACCCGGGTCAAACAGAACAAAGCGAACCAGTTTGGGGCGCTGCTGATCTGCGACAAAAGTCAGCACCACATCCAGCGCTGTCCGACAGGCAAGATCTATCGGATAGCGGTAAGCACCCGTAGAAAGCGATGGGAAGGCAACACTCTCACAATCGTACTCCAAAGCCAGTTTCAAACTATTAAGATACGCTCGCCCCAATAATTCTTCCTCATCATGCTGCCCTCCTCTCCAAACCGGGCCAACCGCATGAACAACATAGCGAGCCTTCAGTTCTCCTGCAGAGGAAATAACCGCTTCCCCAGTGGGACATCCGTCCGGATATTTGGTTGAAGTTTCATTCAAAATGGATGGACCTCCTGAACGATGGATTGCACCATCGACTCCTCCGCCACCCGCTAATTGACTGTTGGCAGCATTCACAATCGCATCGGTTGATTGCAGGCTAACATCTCCCAATACCAGCTCCACAAGACAGTCGCCCACTCTCAGTTGCATAGAAATTCTCTCTGAAATACCTGTGATCAACGTGCCTGTCCAACCGACACTATCGTGAAACCCCGCGTTAATAATGAATCCACGTTCGAATTAAAGAATATCTCGAAAACTGGATAACCCCAATTCTTCACGGCAGCCAAAAGGTTCACCATATCTGGCACCGATGAGAGACCCCCAATATCGGGCATGATGACAAACCGTTGCTATAAATGAATCTGTCCCGGTTGGTTTTCCTTCAATAAACTGCGACTGATAGCACTCCAGAGACTCTACTTTACGATCGAAATAAGGGCTTACGTCCAAAATAAAAGAAGGCCGGGGATTACTCCGCAAGTGCATACTGTAAAACTGAATCACCCGGCTGGGCCAATGCGGCTTTCCAGGCAAATCCGTTTTCGAAAGCTTGGACCAAAAACGGGAAGCGTCCGAAACCGTTGAGGCCACCCAGTGATCTGGATGGGCATCTTCCTGGAAGTGAGTAAACAAGACTTCCGGTCTCTGTTGTCGAATCACGCCGGCAAGTTTGCGACGTGCATCGAGGGTCGACTCCAGACTACGATTCGGTAACTGTAAACACAGTCGCCAGTCCAAGCCAAGCACTTCGCTCGCTTTCCTTGTTTCTTCACTTCGCCGTTCTTCATTTCCTCGAGGTGTCGGTTCTCCCGAAGTCAGGTCCACAACGCCTACTGATCTTCCTTCTTCTTTTAAAAGAGATATGGCGCCACCCATGCCGAGCTCTGCATCGTCAGGATGCGCGGCAATTATCAGAACATCAACCACTGTCTCTCCTCGTTTTTATCGAGCAAAATCTATATGTAACTGGCACCAAGAGGTTTATAGCTGCCCGTTGTTAACACGCCTTTGTCAAGATCTTAACGACACACGCTGTCAACGGATCATCCTACACGTTGGCCTACGAAATCTTATCTTTGTGTGTACCTGTTTTGATATTACAGTATGATAACATGGTGGACTGGAATCCCCACACAGACCGCTGCACTTTACATGTTCTATCTAATCAGACGGCCATTTCAACAGGGTTCTTTTATGCTTCTCTTTCCCGCCTGGAACCATCGGTTATCCACGATCCTCTTGCTCCTGTTCGTACCCGGAGTGGTCGCCGGCGAAACACGTACTCTGACCTATGAGCGTGACATCCGTCCTGTTCTCAAAACCCATTGTTTCTCCTGCCATGGAGAAAGCAATTCTACCAAGGGTGGACTCGATGTTCGTCTGCATCGCCTGCTCATCAAAGGTGGTCAATCCGGCCCCGCCCTTGTCCCTGGTGACCCTAACGCAAGTCTTCTTTTCCAGAAAATATCTGCAGGGAAAATGCCACCAGGGGAAGCCCATCTATCTTCTCTTGAAGTTGATTTACTGAAAACATGGATTACAGCAGGTGCCCCTTTGGAAAGTGAAGAGCCTGACCATATTGACCTCGACAACTATCTTACACCTGAAGAACGCCAGTTCTGGTCTTTTCAGCCGCTCCAGCATCCAGAAGTTCCGGAACTAAAAGACGCCCCGAAAAACTTACTGCGATCCCCCATTGACGCCTTTGTTTTTCGGAAGCTTAAGGAAAAGCAACTTGTATTTGCCCGGGAAGCCGATAAACGCACTCTCATCCGCAGAGCCTCTATCGATTTAATCGGACTACCTCCAAGCATCGACGATATTTCTGTTTTCCTGGCTGATAATGCTCCCGATGCCTACGACCGATTAATTGACCGACTGCTTGCATCACCACACTATGGAGAAAGATGGGGCCGACACTGGCTGGATATCAGTGGTTACGCCGATTCTGAAGGATATACCAACGAAGATTCCGTACGTGATTTCGCCTACAAATACAGGGACTATGTTATTCGTTCTTTTAATTCCGACAAACCATTCAACGTGTTTATTCAAGAACAATTAGCGGGAGATGAGCTGCTTGATTCCGCAAAGGGACAACTCAGCAGGTCACAACAGGAAAAACTGATTGCAACGGGTTTTCTCCGCATGGCACCTGATGGCACAGGATCTTCCCAGGTGGATCAGGGGGTAGCCCGTAACCAGGTAATCGCAGATACCATTAAGATCGTATCCAGCTCTCTGCTCGGTCTAACCGTAGGTTGTGCTCAATGCCATAACCATCGGTATGACCCCATTTCACAAAAAGACTACTATCGATTTCGTGCCATTTTCGAACCGGCTTATGACTGGAAAAAATGGCAATCGCCACAACAAAGGCTGATCTCACTGTACACCGACACAGACCGCACACGCGCGATGGAAATAGAGCAGGAAGCTCAAGTCATTGATCAAGATCGCATTGCAAAACAGAATGAATACATCGAGATCACACTCAAGAAAGAATTGGATAAGGTACCTGAAAATCTGCGTGCCTCGTTACGTACGGCCTGGGAAACTCCAGCAGCGAAACGCACGGAAGAACAGCAACGTTTACTGAGAGAATTCCCCAGCGTCAACGTATCTCCCGGATCTCTATACCTCTACGATTCACAGGCAGCTGATCGACTCAAAAAGCTGGCAAAGCAGGCAGCGGATATTCGGGCGACCAAACCTGTAGAAGATTTCATCCGCGCATTGACCGAACCCGAACACCATGTGCCAGCTACGTTCCTTTTCTCACGAGGTAATCATGACCAGCCACGGGAAGCCGTGTTACCGGGTGAACCGACAGTGCTGTCGTCGCGTGAGTCGGTCATTCCCTACGATGATTCGCAGATTGCTACCACAGGAAGACGACTGGCCTATGCCCAGCATCTTACCAGCGGTGTTCATCCCTTAACAGGACGGGTTCTTGTAAATCGAATATGGATGCATCATTTCGGACAAGGAATTGTGGAAACGGTGGGAGACTTTGGTAGTCTCGGTGACCGGCCCTCTCATCCGGAATTACTTGACTGGCTGGCGATCGAATTCATCAACGGCAATTGGAAGCTAAAAAGAATTCACAAACTTATCATGACATCCACGGTGTACCGACAAAGTTCGCGTAAAGAAACCCGTGAGAAATCCAAGGATCCAGACAATCGTTTTCTATCCAGAACGTCTCTTCGCAGAATGGATGCTGAGACGCTGCGAGATTCTGTTTTGGCGGTAAGCGGCACCCTAAATCTGAAGATGTTTGGCCCATCTGTCCCGGTAAAAGAAAACGAAGTGGGACAATTTGTCATCGGGATCGAAAAGAAGGATGGGGAAGGCAAACCCACAGCCGACATCCCGCTTCATGGCGAGCAATACCGTCGCAGCGTCTATATCCAGTCAAGAAGAACCCAACCTTTATCCTTGCTGGCCACTTTCGATGCACCCACCATGACACCGAACTGTGAATCTCGAAATTCTTCAACCGTCGCTCCCCAGTCACTTTTACTAATGAACAGTTCCTTCATGGTTTCCCATGCCAGATTATTAGCTGAAAAAGTACGCCAATCAGTCGGTGACAATCGAGAGGAACAAATCAAACGTGCCTGGAAGCTCACTTTTGGACGTCCGATAGAAAAACAAGAGCTCCTGGACGCAGCGGATTTTCTGAATGATCAAACATCTCATTTTCAATCTGTCAAATCCGCTTCACCTCCTAAAGATGATGACGATATGCCCGCGGCTTCTTCCCTGTCTCCGGATCAGCACGCCCTAACCAATTTTTGCCAAGCGTTGTTGAGTTCCAATGAATTCCTGTACATTGATTAGTCATTATGTCTATTTTGAAAGACCAGAGGGATTCCATGAATCCGAATGATACGATTCGTTCTAGCCGACGACACTTCCTTGCCTCTCATTCCATGGGTCTCGGTGGTGTTGCGCTCGCGTGGCTCTTAAAACAAGACGCTCTGAAAAGTGAAGAATTTCGACCTGAACTTACCCCCACTGTCTATGATCTGACTCCCAAAGCAGCCCATCATCCACCACGTGCCAACGCCATGATTTCGATGTTCATGCAGGGTGGCCCCAGTCATCTGGACCTGCTTGATCCCAAGCCCATTCTCGACAAATATGATGGCGAAGCTTTTCCTGGAAAATTGAAATATGACAACGCCGCACAAGCCAGTTCAAAAGTTCTGGCAAGTCCCTGGAAATTTCAGTCCTGCGGCGAAAGCGGCACACCGGTATCTGAATTACTGCCGCATTTGAAAAAGATCGTAGACGATATCACGGTTATTCGATCCATGCATACCGGAGTGAACAATCACGGACAATCGATACGGGCCCTGCACGCAGGAAAGGTTCTCTCGGGACGCCCGGTGCTCGGCAGCTGGATAACTTATGCGTTGGGATCGACTACCCAGGAATTACCGGCCTATATGGTTTTAACCGATCCCGGGGGGCTGCCAGTTCTAGGAGTGGATAATTGGTCTAATGGCTGGTTACCTGCACTTTACCAGGGCACTGTCGCTCGTCCAAGAAGCCCGCGAATCCTTAATCTGACCCCGCCCAAGCATCTTGCCGGCCAACCGCAAAACCGATATCTCTCGTATCTCAACCGTCTCAATCAGAATCATTTGGAAAAACGATCCGGTGAATTTGACCTCGAGGCAAGAATTGCCAGTTACGCATTGGCAGCTCGAATGCAGGTCGCCGCCAAAGAAGCCTTCGATGTTTCGCAGGAAACCGCCTACACGCGTACACTATATGGTCTTGATCAACCCGAAACGTCTGAGTTCGGCACCCGCTGTCTGATAGCACGTAGATTGGTCGAACGGGGAGTTCGGTTCGTTCACGTGTTCACTCGCAACCAATTCTGGGATCATCATGGCAGCATCGGAAAAAGACTACCCGCAGCCTGTAAGAAAGTGGATCAACCCTCCGCTGCGCTGGTCCAGGACCTCAAGGACAGGGGACTTCTTGATACGACGGTTGTGCACTGGGGAGGTGAAATGGGACGGCTTCCTGTCATCCAGAATGACACAGGAAAGGCAAACGTCGGACGAGATCACAACACCTATGGCTTCTCCATGTGGGTGGCAGGTGGGGGTTTCCGGGGTGGACATGTCCACGGTGCTACCGATGAATTTGGACACAAGGCCGTTACCAATATCGTTAATCATTACGACTACCACAAAACGCTACTGCACCTTTTTGGAATCCGTGCAGAACAACTCACATTCCAGAGAGACAACCGGCAACAAAGCTTACTTGACGATCAACCGGGACGATTAGTGGAGGAAATCCTTTCCTGAAAATTGCTTGGTCCGCTTTTTTCTCGTTCCTTTGGAACAAAAAGCAAACCGTATCCGTTCTCACAGAAAGCTTTGTCGTTGATAACACAAATTATATTCATGGCTGGATGGTAACCGGAAGGTCACTGACTCCAGCCCGGACGTTCCATTGTGCACAGGGAAAAAATATGAGCTTAAAAGATTTTAATCGAAGGGATTTCGTCCAGGCCAGCGGTGTTGCACTCA
>CAXEIY010000095.1:0-46770 GCA_963996245.1 uncultured Planctomycetia bacterium
GCCTCGAGGCGGACCCTAGCAAAAGCAGGGCAGTAATCGATGTGAGCAGTAGTGGCTTCATGAATCATCGCCTTTCTTGAGTCGAAATCGTACCTGGCTGGGTCCTTGATTTAAGGACCATATCAAATACGTGGTTAAGGGGAATTACCTTAAGTGAGGTTGCGATCGTCAGCCGTGTTGTGAAAAGTTGCAGAACAAAAACCGAGTTTTTGTTTATAGGGTGATCGATATCACGTGCTTATTAATCCGGGGATGCCCTGGGCTAAGTTTTCGGCGCATGCCAGTTAATTTTTCTTGTCAGATACATGATGGTGGCAATGGTCAGAAACAGGCCGATTGATCCGATGAGCAGAGCGTAGTCCTGGTTCCTTAGCAGGATGTAAAGATATCCATAAAGAATGGCCATAATGAAGGCGACTACCAATGCTTTTCGGCTGCTCTTTAGAACGACTGAGGAATAAATTCCAATGAGTACTACGACACTCGCGCTTGCAATCATGTAGGCAGGTACGAATCCGATGTGTTCCGCCAGAGACAATTCGAGCAGATAGAAGACGCACATCCCGGCCCCAAGAAGCAGATACTGAATCGGATGAATACGAATGCCGCTAAGAATTTCAAACAGCCAGAGCGTAGAGAAGGAGAGCGCCACGAAGAGGACGGCGTACTTGACACTTCGATGTCCAATTCGGTAGTTGTCGATGGGTACGAGAAACTTAACGCCGAACTGAGAGCTATCGATTGCTTCACTGAACGGTGTCCCGGTTTTCCACTGTTCTGGATAGTTTCGGCCGAGAAAGGGAATTCTCCACTGCGCTTTGAATCCTTCCTTATTGACGGTGTGAGTCGTTGGGAGCCAGTTGCCGTTGAAACTGGGGTCAGGCCAATCCGACGTTAATTCAATGTTTGTCTCTCGACCGAATGGTGTGAAAAACGCGAGGTTACTTCCATTTATCTTCAGCGGAAAGGAAAAGTCAAATGACTCGTCATTTAACGCGCCATCAAGAGAGACATGAATCCCTGCCCTTTCTGCATTGGCTTCGCCTGAGCCTGGTCGAAAGCTGAACGCATGGTTGTTCCAGGTGAGAATGCTTTGTTCCGTAATTCCTTTGGAGTCAGAAACACTCAGAGACAAGATGGCTTGACTCCACAAAATATCATCCGGACCGGTTCCCCAGGATGAAAAGTCCGGCTTGGAGAATCGGCCGTTCACCTTAAGTGACAAGGTGTACAAGGGTACTTTAAAGATGCCCCGTTTGCGTATCTGGCTTGCACTGGTCCCTGTGATATTCAAAGCTTCAGGCAGGAATGTGGCGTATCGTGTCTCTGTGTGAGAAAAATTATTCACACGATTTCCGGAAGTTTGCTTCTCTGTCCAGTGATAAAGGTAGGGGACGGTAATCCACGGGCCTACAATTGACTGATTGCCACCCCAACTATCTGTCACCTCCAGGACTGCCTCGTTTCGAGCCTCTTCACGCTCCCAGATAACGTTACCAATCATCAAGATGGGGATTTGAAGTACCAGAATCAAGAACCCGATCATCAGGCCCCGAAGAAGATAGGAAGTTCGAATCGAATCGAGGGTGCTTTGCAGCCAGTTATTCGTCATGATTGGCCTTTCCGCTTTTGCACCTTTCACCAGGTACCCGTGTTCGACCCATTTGTTTTGGGAGAGCAGTAGGCTGTCCGTGTCGTTTCACGTTCATTATTGGACGAAGGAGAGGAAAAGAAACGGTTTCTTCTTCTGTGGATTCATGTTGCCTCATGATGATTGGAATGTTTTTAACAACCCCGCGGAGGGGGTGTTAGGAAAAATGAATCGGGGCGACTGGATTTGAACCAGCGACCTCTGCGTCCCGAACGCAGCGCTCTGTCCAAGCTGAGCTACGCCCCGTAGGATTCCTTTGATGGCCATTGTACGTTTAGTGGCTGTAACGTCAATCGAGAGGTGAACGGTATGGTGTCAGCTGTTTTCACCAACGCCAATCTGTGACTCGAGATGACGGAACCGACTTTAAGGTGTTAGCGTGAAGTGGTAGCTGGAATTCGAATCTGTCCGTCCCGCATGCGGAAGGAAACACCCAGTGGTTTAAGTATCTGGCGCAAAATTTCCGAAAGGGATGCCTGGCGGACGTGGACGCTGACAAGCTGTTGCCTGTCGATTTGCTGTTTTTCGAGCGATGCCCAGTCAATGAACCAGGTATGCGGTGTGGCGTTTTCCAGAACGTCCAGGACCTCAGCAAGAGGCTTATTCTTAACTCGGAAAGTCAAAACTTTCCTTTTGCCTCGCGATGTGCCTGGGTTATGTAAGGGCTGGGCCCGTGCTGACGGGATGCGCACTTTCTGTTGAAGTTGTGCGTAATCATCGCGGGTAATGGGTACCAGATGCACTTCTGATCCTTCATTCTGCCACTGAAAAGTCAGGTCAAATTGGATCAGGACCAGTGTGAGTTGTTCTATGACGGAAGTTTGAGGGATAGTCGCGTGGGCCCACAGGTCCCATGGGACCTGCTCGGAACCGTAAATTTCGAATCGGTAGTTCTGGCTGATATTATCCAGAATAGCTTGTGGAGACTGTAGATCCGGCCACTGAAGCGTAGTGGATCTCCGGTATCGCTGCTGCATGGGTTTCGGCAGATTTCGGAGCATTTGTCGCTGATGTTTGATGAGTTCGGTAAGACTGTTAGCCTGGGTTTCAGGGCCAATATACATCCAGTCTTCAAAAGTGGTGAACGTGGCGCTCTGCGATCTTGCAAGAACCGACAACAGAGATAGACGACTCTGTTGCTGGGCCCGATGTGAAATCAGTATGGAAGGATCGATGCGACGGTCCATGATGAGGGCGCAACCCTGATCGACACTCAACCGATAAATTGCCTTTCGCAGTGGAATGTTCTGCCAGGTTACCTGGTCGATCTGGCTCTGGAGGACTTTTTTCAGACGTTTACCAACGAGAAATTCGGTTTTGAGCTTCGTTTCGTTTTGAGGCTTTGACGATGGTTTCACTTGGTCAGTGTATGGGGTAGCAGCCAGAGCTGTGTACGAAGTGTATAATCCTAAATGTATGAAGATCAAAAGACAGGGAAGGCCATAGGAACCGTACTGGCCGCAATCTAATCTTGGTTGAACCCGTTGGCATAAAGTAGGCATGTATCGTTTCCTCAAGCGGGACTTCCTCTCATTGTCTTTTGAATTTGCTTCCAATGCTAGCCGGAAAGTTGTTTCGTACTGATGCGAAGGGCAGTAAGGCATTCGGCGGATGAAATACGTGGCGGCCAGATAAATCAAACGGTACACTTCGCAAAAAGTCACTTTATTGGAAGGAAGGGTGTCATGCAGACATTGCGTGTTGCGGCGGTCAGTATGAATGGTGGACTTGGTGCGGTCGAACAATCACTTGCAGCAATTGATACTTGGTCGGGATCCGCCGCTTCTCAGGATGTGGACCTAGTCCTGTTTCCGGAATTAGTGGTTCATGGTCACTGTACGCCCAATACCTGGGAATTGGCAGAATCGATTCCTGACGGACCGAGCATAAAACGGATTGAAGAGATTGCCCAAAAGCACCAGCTGTTTTTGTCGGTTGGTCTGAGTGAAAAAGAAAAGGATATTGTCTATAACACTCAGGTGGTGGTGGGCCCTCAGGGCTACATTGGTAAGCAGCGGAAATTACATCTTTCGCGTGACGAAGTCCTTTTTTACAAAGGCGGTAAGGAGATCACTGTTTTTGATATCGGAAAGTGCCGTGTGGGAATGGTCATATGCTATGACAACCAGCACCCTGAACTAGCTCGTGTTCTGGCACTGCGTGGAGCGGATGTAATTCTCATGCCCCATGCAGCACGAACCAAAATGTGGGACGATACTCCGGGGTCAGAAAAAGCGGCACGTAACTGGGCCTATCGATACTTTACACATGGATACTGTATGCGGGCACGGGAGAACAGCTGTTTTTCTGTGTTTGCTGACCAGGTGGGCCGTGCTGGTTACGTGGACGGGTATCCTCGGGAACACCCCAATCAACCGCATCATGCCGGGGGAGCCTACGTTTGGGACCCTGACGGCAATCTGATCGCCGAATCACAATGCGACGAAATCAAGGAAGAAATGGTCGTGGCAACATTGGAGGCATCGGTACTGGATGCCAGTCGAAGCGATACAAACTACACATTGCGCACGCGGCGTCCAGAACTATTTGAAGAAATGGTCCGTGACCAGGTGAGCTGTTAGCGAAGGTGGGTGGCCGTCGATCGTGAGAAGCAATGGTGGAATTCCATTGGGCCATGCACGTGCTAGAGAATATCCTCTTCGACATTGGGAAGCGGATGATAAAGCTCGGCGCTGGTGGTGTCAATTTCGCTGTTTATGGTATTAATCAGCTGCCGCAGGCGACCCTGCTGTTTGCGGTCAAATTCGAAAGTCAGGCGTGGTAGATCGCAAAGGTGCGGTTCGTTACGTTCTGCCTCTAGAGCGTTTGAGAGTTGAAAGGTGCCACGTGTCACGATGTCCTTGAAAGTGTCTGAAATCTTTTCGATCAGGTCAGGAGGAGGTGTTGTTTTGAGTCGCAGTACCAGCTGATTATTGACAAAACGCATGCTGTGATAGACCGAATAAAAGTCTCTGATCTCCCTTACCGCTTCATCAACGTTGTCTGTAATGCAGAACAGAGAAAGGTCTTCGGGAGAAATCAGTTCACGACTCAAAAGATGAGTTTCCACGTAGTCTTCCCAGGCGCGCCAGTAATTTCCTTTTTGTTCATCTATGAAAACCATCGGAACAAGGCTGCTTTTGCCGGTTTGCATGAGTGTCAGTACTTCGAAGCCCTCGTCGAGGGTTCCGAACCCTCCAGGAAAGAGTGCTACGGCATGGCATTCCTTCACAAAGAGTAGCTTTCTGGTAAAGAAATAACGTAAATGAATGAGCTTAGGGTCGTCTGCAATAACGGGATTAGCGTCCTGTTCAAAAGGAAGCATGATATTCAGTCCGATGGCGTGGTCTCGACCGGAACCGATGTGACCGGCCTCCATGATGCCACCACCGGCGCCGGTAATCACCATCCAGTCCTTTTCCGCCATTTTTTTTCCAAACAGGGCCGCCTGTTCAAAAACCGGCAGATCTGTTGCGGTGCGAGCCGATCCGAACACCGTAACTTTTCTTCGATCTCGGTAGCTGGACAAGACCTTAAAGGCATAGCGTAATTCGCGCATGCTGCGAGTGAGAATTTTCAGATCACCCCGGGATGCCCCGTCACGCGCGAGACGTTCGGCTGTCTGTTTGATCTCCTCAATCAGAGGATCATTTGGTGAAACTTCCGGTGATGATGCGGCATGTTCGGATGATGATTTCAATGCAGCGGCCTCGTTTTCAGGACGGCAGTTCGGGTTCGAGTTTTAATGTTTCTGTATATCAAACGCTCAAGCCGGGTAGATGGCTTGCTATACGCTGAGTGGATACAAATGGATCGGTCACAATGAAGAAGTCGGAAAAAATAATAATGAAATGACGGAAAACAGGCGGATCCTATCCAAAGTACGGTTTCAGTTGAAGATTATTTCGGTAAGAGGTATCGGTAGTGCATATTTGATAGGGTCTTGTTTCTGGCTGGAAATCCAACCAGGAGTCCCGATTATGTATCTTTCGGGAAGTTCGGTATGATATTTTGCGGCCGATGTCTGTCGGGTAACACGATCAGAATATATCAGCTTGAGGTTTCCTGTGTCAGTCCATGAGCCTTATTCCGAGCCACCGCCGGCGCTGGCTAATCCCCGCCCCCGGCACCTGGCTGGATTTCTGGGTCCCGGAATCATTATTGCTTCAGTAACGATCGGAAGCGGCGAGTTACTGCTGGCCTCTCGAAGTGGTGCAGTTTTTGGACACACCATGTTCTGGTGCTTTCTGATTGCAGGCTTTTTCAAAGGGCTGCAGGTCTACACTGCTGCCCGCCATTTGACCCTTACCGGTGAGCACCCACTGGAAAGCTGGAAAAAAATACCGTACTTACCCTACGTGTTTCCTTTGGCTATCGCGATTCCCACCGTTATGGTTATGCCGATTGCTTTTTCAGGAATTTCCGAAGCATTGGGTGGGTATCTGCATCAATTGCTTGATGCGCCGGTTGAGAATGCTTCGGACGGGACATGGGATACGGTCGAATGGCGTGAAAATATATGGGCGACAGTGACCCTTGTGGCGTGTGTTACGCTAGCCTGCTTTTCATCCGGTAAGATTCTCGAACGGGTCTCTACCGTGGTGATCTTCGTGTTGCTGGTCTGTATTTGTATTTCTGCTGCGATCAGTACGCCGGATCTATGGAGTAGTATCAAGGGGCTGTTCTATCCGATAGTTAATGATTATCCGCATTGGGTGACAAAACAGTATCCTGACTCGTTTCAGGACAGAAGTCCCTGGTTGGAAGTGGCCCTGTATCTTACTGCAGTGGGCGGAGGTACGTACGATTATGTGGGCTATATCGGAATGCTGCGAGAGAGAACCTGGGGGCGTTGTAACCAAGGAGCGATTTCCAGGGATGATCTGGAAGCTGTATTTTCCGCGGATTCGGACCGAGCCAGAAAACAGCTGCATTACGCGACCTGCTGGTTACGAGCGCCCCTGATGGATATTTCTATTTCGTTTACGCTTGTTATCATTGTCACCCTCCTGTTCGCCCTTCTTGGAGCGGAGCTGCTTCATCCTAGACAATTAGTGCCCGCCGGACATGACCTGCTTTTTCAGCAGGAACGTTTTCTTGGTCAGCTGAGTCAGAGTTTGATATGGGTCTATCGCCTGGGTGTGTTGCTGGCATTCATGGGGACCCTGTACGGCGCGTTTGAAGTGTATTACTACACTATTTCAGAACTCTCACGTGCCCTTCTGGGGCCATGGCATGTTTCGTATTCCGGGATGATGAGACCTTTAACCATCAGCTATTGTTTCTTGGGTGGCTTAACCATGATGTGGCTCCCTAAGAGTCTTGCTGGCGACGTAGTCAGTCGTATGACTTTCGGAGCGGTTTTTGGAGGTGCACTCAGCTGTGGACTCTGGTGCTTTGCGATGATCTGGAGTGATTATTCCGAACTTCCGAAATCTCTCAGGATGCATCCTGTGCTGCTCGTGCTGTTGTTTATAGCCGGATTGGTCATGACCGGGTTGGGTGTGCAGTCACTTATTGCGTATTTCTGATGACATTCAACCGGAGGTTTGCAGGACAAACGAAAAGAGTCTCTTATGAAAATCAAGGATTATCAACTACATCGTTTGCGTCTTGTTTTACGTGAACCTATTGGTGACTCACAGGTCCGTTTTGAGGAGCATTGGATGACGGTGCTCGAGTTGGTCAGCGAAGAAGGACTGACTGGGACAGGGTTTGAAATTCAACAGGGCATGCCTACGGCTTCTTTAGCTAATCAGAAGGACCAATTTGAATATGGCAGTTGGCCTACCCTGGTGGGCGCCGATCCGATTAGCCTTGCCTTGCGTATCGATCGTCCTCGTGGTGGTAATGTCGGGGTCGGATATCGTTCTCTCATGGTTGAAACGGCACTTTGGGATCTCGTCGGCAAACGACTTGGCATGCCTCTTTTTCAACTGTTTGGTGGCATCGACCCACGCGTTTCAGCCTATGCTAGCACGCTGGATTTTCACCTCAGTGACCAGGTTTTTCGCAAAAAGTTGGAGCGGTTTTATGAGCTGGGTTTCCGGAGCGTCAAGATCAAGGTAGGGCATCCGGATCTCGATTGGGACTTACGACGTTTAAAGATTGCACGAGAAGTGATGCCTGGACATCTGATGGTGGATGCTAATGAAGCTTGGTCGGTCAAGGAGGCGATCCGAAGGCTTAATCGATTTCGGGATGCTGGTCATGATCTTTTTTGGGTGGAAGATCCCATTACACGTGGCGATTATCCTGGTTATGCCCAGCTGTGTGGCGTATTGCCATTTGTTCGTATTAACACCGGAGAATATCTGGGCTATTCCGGGAAACGACAGCTCTTGGAAGCCCATGCGGTTGATGTGTTGAACCTACATGGCTCAGTAGCTATGACTCGTGATGCTGCACGTCTTGCAGCTGACTACGGTGTTCCGGTTTCTCTGGGCAATACGATTCTGGAACTAGGCGTACATCTTGCTGCAAGTCTTCCGGAATGTCTTTACCTGGAGTTTTCGGATTTAAGGTGGAACGATCTGGCGCAGCAGCCGGTTGTCTTTGAAGAAGGCTATGCCCTAGCTCCAGATCGTCCTGGTCATGGAATCGAACTGAACCGTGAGGTTCTTGTCCGGTTGTCTGACCCTGGTTAAACACGGGAAATGCATGGTCCGGTTCGGTTAGGACTGTAAACAGTCTCATGGTCTCGATGCTGCGAAGCGACCCTTAACATGGGTATGTCTGTATCGAAACGAATCCTTAGTCATGGATGTCCATACCGAATATTAGAGTTGTTATCTGAAAGGACTCGGTTCGATTTGCTTTTCAAGGAATATCCATCTTTGGCGCAGCTGGTTTATTTCCAGTTCGAGTTGGTCGATATGTTGGCGTAAGGACCGGATTTGCCGATCCGATGCGGCCGGTAATTGGATATCCGAACGGCGACCCTGCTGATGGACTGGAGATGTATGACGTTTATCGCCTGTGAAGTAGCCGGTGACAGGAAATTCTGTTCGGTTACCCGCAAAGGGTTTTCGGATTGTTTTAGATGGAGATACCGTTACGGGTAAAGCAGGGCCGGTCAATTGGCTGGGATCCGGCAGTCGAGGCTCCTGGGAAGTCAGACGTACTGAAAAAAGGAGTAACAGGCACGCTGTAGCCATGCCTCCGGAAGGCAGCCACCCCAGCCATGAGACCGGTTGGCTTGCAGGAGGGAGGCCATGTGATTGTAGATGAGGCCATATGGAAGCGTCCTGTTTTCTGAAGGTATCATTGGCCGTTTTTTCCAGTAAACGATACATCGAGCGCGCTTTGGCCAGTTCCGATGAACATGGGATACAGTGTTCGAGGTGCTTTTCCAGTTTTACACGGCTATCGCTGTCGAGGTCTCCCCCAGCATGCAGCTCTATCGATTCATGAAAGCGACGACAACGTTTCACATGTCACCTCGCAATAATATGATTTTTATATTCACGCTTTTCCCATAATGTCCGGAAGCGCTTGCGACCCTGGCTGAGTCTCCAGCGAATGGTGGATTCTCGTCGGTTTAGAATGGCAGCAATCTCCGAACAGCTGAAGTTTTCTAGATCTCTTAATAGGATGACGGTGCGGAACTTTTCAGGCAGCATATTCAGAACGACATGTACCTCTTCAGACAGCTCACTATGGTTCTGGCTGGACTCGCGGCATTTCGGGTGTAACAGATCATCGGGTTTTTCCAGTGGCTTGACCTGATTCTTATGACGGCGCCACTGATCAATAGCGAGATTGATCCCCATTCGGAAAATCCATGGTCCCAAGCGGCGGGACGGATCGAATCGTGCGATACGTTGATAAACACGAAGAAACGTCTCTTGTGCAATATCACGTGCGATATCGGAATCGTACACAAATCGCTGAAGCGTGCGGAGTAGACGGTTTTCGTAACGAACTACAATGTCACCAAAGGCCTGATGATTGCCCCGGCGAATCAATTCAATTAGCTGGGCGTCACTTTTGGAATCTTGCCTTGTTGTTATTTTGTCGTGGATTTTTGAGTGGCAAGGGGGTGGAGCTGATGACTGGATAACGTGTGTCTTTGAACTATTCATGGTCAAGTTCGTGCATTAATCCAAAGGAATCACTAAATCGGACAGATCTGAAGTGCTTAGTACCGATTGGCAGGGTCATTAGGGGTCTGGAAAAAGACGGTCTGTGATCGAGGAGCTTACTTGGTTAATACGCAGGAACGGTCCAATTTTGACGGAAAAAAATATATTTTTTCCAGCCATCTTCATATTCATATGTGTGGATGCGTTGATTCAATCTGCGAAAGTGTAAATCAACTTGAGACAGTGCAAGATCTGGACTGTGTACGTACTAAAGGAGGGAAATGTTGTGATTATTAACAAGTTATTCAACTGTTTGTCGTGAATAATCACTATAAAACATTCAAGCATAAATCATTGATAATTCGGTTTTTAGCACGATCTGAACCGAGTGTTGAGGGTGGTATTGATTCGAAGATTGTTTTTTTTCGATTTCCATTTGAAATCGAGAAGCGTCTTTCTAGAATCACTACTTCTCGGTAAATCGAGATGGCTTTCATTAACCGAAACTTTCTGAAATCA
The DNA here is from genome assembly GCA_963996245.1 of uncultured Planctomycetia bacterium. Classification (GTDB taxonomy): domain Bacteria; phylum Planctomycetota; class Planctomycetia; order CAXEIY01; family CAXEIY01; genus CAXEIY01. The sequence continues at coordinate 10,255 of CAXEIY010000095.1, forward strand.
ATTTGTTGCATTAAGAGTTTTTTCAGCGTTGAACGCTGTGGCAACACAACCGGTTGCCCACCCGTTCATGGAAGAGATCAGTTGGAGGTGGGAATGCGCCGTGGTTCACAGCAGGATGTAATTTCGATCCTACGTCAAGCGATTGCCGAACGAGTCGGCGCGGATCGATTTGAGCTGTGGTTTGATTCGGCCACCGACTTTTCAATCAATGAAAAATCCCTCCAAGTACGGGTTCCCAACCGTTTTTACCAGGAGCGTATTCGGCGTAGTTTTCAGGATTGTATACAACAGGCCGTTCTCGAGACGACCGGACATGCTCTCGACATTCGCTTTGAAGTTCAATCTGATGAAGAACGTAGCTCAGATCCGGTGAAATTACCTACGACTGCGAAAACGCCTCACAAGATTCCGGACTCCCGTTCCAGTACCAAATCCAATTCTCGTCCCAGCGGTTCCAGCAGTCGGATGTCACCTAAGTATTGGTCGTCCCTGGAAGACTTTGTCGTAGGTGCAACGAATCATCTCGCCCATGCTTCTATCCAACGCGCCTGTTTGCCTAAGAGTCCCTGGAATCTTCTGCTTGTTTACGGTTCTTCCGGGCTTGGTAAAACACATCTTTTGCAGGCTGCCTGCCGTTCTTTGATGGAAGAAGGACGTCCTTTAAGAGTGGTTTATTTAAAGGCAGAGCAGTTTACCCATGAATTTGTATCCGCGTTGCGTGGTGGGTCAATGCCGAGTTTTCGAAAACGTTATCGTGGCGTCGATGTACTCGCAGTGGATGATATTCAGTTTCTTATCGGTAAAAATGCGACTCAGGAAGAGTTTTTGAACACGATCGATGAGCTCAGTGCCCGGGGATGCAGGGTATTTCTCGCGGGTGATCGTTCGATTCAATCAATGCCGTTTGCGAACGAAGCATTGTTAACCCGTTTGATGGCTGGAATAAGCTGTCCGATTGACAATCCTGATTTAGACACGCGTCTGGCGATATTGAAGTCGAAGGCAGCACAGGCAAAAATGGTCTTGTCTGAAGAGGTTCTAAGGTATGTGGCCGAACGGTTCCATGAGAGTGTTCGTCAATTGGAAGGCGTGATTCATCGTTTGCGGGCTCATTATGAATTACTGGATGCCTCACTCGACATAGACCGGGTTCGCCAGATCCTGACAGATCTGGTTCGTTTAGAAAAGCGGCCGGTTCGTTTACCTCAGGTTGAACAGGCCGTTTGTGAGGTATTTGGACTTTCACCAAAGGTATTGCGTTCCAATATGAGGCAGCGCAGCGTGAGCCAGCCACGTATGATGGCTATGTATCTGGCTCGAAAACATACTCAAGCGGCCTACCGTGAAATCGGTGAATATTTTGGAGGTCGAAACCACAGTACGGTTATCTCTGCGGAAAAGAAAGTTTCTGGATGGGTCGAACAAAGTGGTCAATCTAAAGTCGACCGCAGCTTGTTGACCATTCAGGATGCTCTCGTGGCCGTTGAACATCAATTACGGGTTGGTTAATCGGAAACAGTATCGCGCGGTGGAACGGCTTGTGATTTTTCTCCCGTGTGAAGGTGGCGGAGTTCAACAGGGTCCTGTCCGGTATCGATCCGATGAGTACGAGCCGCTTCGAGCGATAAATCACCTGTGCTGACATGGTCGGACCGATTAGAAAGTTCGATCTTGGAAGCGATAGTGTTTTTTTTTCCGACAAAGGTACTGAGGACTGCCGGGAGAACGGCCAGTGAGCTGATCAGGCAATATCCCACTCCGATAAACAAAACGATTCCGAGACTTTGCACACCACGATGTTGTGAAAGGGCAAGCGTTCCGAATCCAATCATCGTGGTCAGGGATGTCAGCAGGATAGCGCGAGCTGTGTGGGCACTGAGCGAGTAGTTGTTCTTCTGGATCCGGAAGTCATGGAGAACATGTACTCCGTTATCGACGCCGATCCCAAGAATTAAAGGTAAAACGATCATGTTGGCCGGATTCAATGGGATATCCATCAATCGCATGGTTCCCAGCAGTAGTAGCATTCCGATTCCTACCGGACTGAGTGTAAGAACGACTTGAGAAAGAGATCGAAAACTTATTAACAGGAGCAGTGTGATAGCAATCAAGGCATACCAGGCTGCTTTCTGATAGCTGTCTTTCATCTGTCTGGAAGCTTCAAAAGTCTGGAGAGGGCTTCCTGTGACTCTCGGATCAACAGAACGAAGCTGATGGACAAATTGTCCTAGTGATTCCATTTCCCAGACATTCTCCTTGGCGTATATATGCATCAGCCACTTTCCCGTAGACCCAATGAAACGTTCCTTTAATGCAACAGGAAAGTCATCAGTGGTAATGGGTTCTGGGAGGGAAATGGAATAGAGGGCCTGTAACTGGCGAATGAAACTTCCAGCCAGTTTTTGCTGAAAGTCACGCAAGCGTATTTGTTGTTGTTCGGGAGAAAGTGACCGGAAGACATCGGTTAACCGGCTTATAGACTGAAATAGATTCGATCTGGATTCCCGAATTACAAGTGATTCAGGTAACGGGGAGTCGGCAAGTGCGGTTTTAAATGAGTTAAGCTGGAATTGGAGCTCAGAGGGATCACTTACTGGGAGCGATACCGGTTGGCTGGGAAGGGAATTCAGTATCGTGTGAATGGACTGTAAATAAGGAAGCTTTTCGGTTTGGTTAACAGGAAGCATAGAGGCAATTTCGTCAATATGCTTGATGGTTGATTGTTTGAGGAACGCTTCCTTTTTTTGGACGAGTTCTTGGGGGTTATCCGCAATAGACACAGCGGACCAGGCCGATCGATTGGAATGGGTGAGAATGCGTTTTTGCCACTCTACGGAACTGAGTCCATCAGGCTGCAGGTTCAATAGATTGTTGTCGTATGGTACATCGAGGGCAAGTCGTCCAAAAAACACAGCAATGATGACTATAGTCAAAATTACCGGAGTTGGATGTTTGTGGAAGGGACGCAGTAATTTTGGAAGCAGGAGTGAAGGGGGCTCTGTCGTTGTGGATGGGTATCTTGGTTCAGTCATAAACAGGAGAGCCGGCAAGACAACGATACTTGCGAGTAGACACAATATAATACCCGCCCCGACAATGATCCCGAGCTCAGCGACTCCAAGGAAGTCCGTGAATGCAGCAGTGAAGAAGGCAAGGGCTGTAGTCAGCGCGGATATTATCAGACCAGGACCTACTCGCGTGGTTGTTTTCATAAGGGCCTGCTGTACCGATTCGCCGTAATCACGTTCCTGAAGATATCGAGAAAGGAAATGGATACTATAATCAACACCGAGGCCGATCAGAATGATTGAGAAAGACATGGAAAGGATATTCATACGTCCTACAGAGACAGTAAGAAATCCAAATGACCAGGCGATACCAACAGCAAGAACGAGGGTTGCCAGTAAGGGATATCGCCATCCACGAAATCCTATTACGAACAAGCCACACACCCCCGCTAACGATAGAACGGACGCATAAGTCATCGATTCCTGTGAACTCCGCATTTCATCACTTTCAAGGACAGGAAGCCCGGTTAATCCTATTTCCGTGTCAGGGTATTCTGACCCGACATCCTGAATTATCCGGCGGAGATGGTCGATAGTTTGAAAATCTCCCTGAAACGATTGTGACATTTGTTTGGGTCTAACAAGTAACAGCTGTAGTGAGTCGTGAACCGGAGATGCAAGCGATGTATTTGATAGCTGTGCAAGCAGCACGTTCCATGGGGCTAGCAAGGGAAGAAAAGGTTCCTTTTGAAATGAAATGGAACCGTTCATATAACGGAGTAAACCCTGTGTGAATTGGGTGGTTGCACCCATCCATCGTGCACGTGCAGCTTCTGTAAATTCTTTTCTCTGAGCCTGGGTAAATTGATAATTCAGTGTTTCATAGATATCGGACACCTGAAGGAGAGACCAGTTTCCAGACAGTAAGGGTTGGTACTGATGGAGATAGTTTTCTATTTGCTGTATCGAAGATAGGGGCACAAACAGTAAGGACCGTTCTTTGGGGGGCCAGTGGTCGACTCGAATTAAAGGGTCCGAAAAATGCTCCGGATGTAATTTGATAGCCAGTCCAATTTTGTCGAGTACTTCAGCAACTTCAGCCGGTTGACTTCCTTCTGCAGCAACAACAATATCCTGTTGGCCACCGAATTCACGGACATACTCGAGCCAGCGTTGATGATATTCTGACTCTGGACTGATGAGATCGGCACGGCGGGACTCGAAGTGAAGGGTCCCACCAGCGTATAGGACACACCCTGTCGCAACCAGAAGTGCTGCGACAAAAATGACCCCGGGTGCATATTCAATGCGTTGTAAAATACGACGCAGTCCGTGGGTTATAATGAGGATGCTTCCTTGTGAGAAAGACAGTTAGTAAATCTGCAGAGTAGCTCAGAAACGCCTCGGAATTTTAGCCCGCGGTTTGACCTGTGGCAAGAGCTTATGAATCAGCTTTGCAATTCGTCAGAGAAGTTTTTCTTGAAGTGGAGACCTGTTGTAATACGAACTAGACGTTCTTAATTATCATCAACAGAAGATGTGGTATGCCGGCTGATCAGCATTAAGCCAGCAGCACAGATCATGGCAGGAACTAGGCCTATGGACAGGAAGGAATAGACGTGGCTTAGGGTGTAGTATTCTTGTATTTTTCCTGCTAGGAACGCACCGATGCTACCAGCGCCGAAACTGACTAAAAAAGCGATTCCATATCCCATGCTCCTCTGGCGTTCGGAAATATACATGGCGACCAGGGAGTTTCCTACTGGCTGGCTCATAAACAGAGTAAATGAAAAGAAGAGAGAGGCACTCAGACGCGAGATAAACAGTTCGGCGCTACTCATCCAGAGTAAAAGCGGAATATGCGCCACAACGATTATTCCCAGCAGATACTCCAAGCGAAACCGACTTGCCAGATGGCCCGAAAAGTACTGGCCAATAATTCCGACAGCAAGTACGACACCGACGTATTCAGGACTTTCCAGGTACCGAGGCAAAAAAGTTGTGAAGGCACGATAAGTAATACCAAGGAGCCATGCGATAAAACAGTACATAGAAAAGCAGAGCCAGCGATTATTAGATTCTTGACGGTTCCCGTTTTGTAGAAGAGCTGAATGAGCTTGATCGCTGGGGAGTTTTCGAAACAGAATCAATGCCAGGAGAATGCCGGGGATCGTAAGTAGCATATAAACACTGCGCCAAGACGACAGTTGCAGAGATACGAAAGTAGCAAGCATCGGCGCTATTGTGATGCCTATATTTCCTATAATGCCATGCCAACCCAGTGCAATTCCACGATTCTTTCTGTCAGTTACACGTGAAATTAAGGAGAGGCCTGCTGGATGATAGAAGCTTGCGAAGGCCCCCATGAGAATCATAGTCAGCAGAAGTGAGGAGTAGGATTTGGAAAAACCTACCGATGTGGAAAGCACGGCACAGCCGATCAGATAAGCGATCAGAATGCGTTTGGAACCAACTCGATCCGCCAGCCAACCTGCGATAACTGCACCCAGTCCGAAAGGTAGTGTCCAGGCGGTTCCCAACCATCCGACACGGGCAATCATGCTTTTATGGTCAGGTACGTAATGATCCAGAAGTTGGCGTTGTTGCGGGGTTCGTTCTTCCTGGCGAACAGAGGCAGCCTCAAGAATAGAACTGTGCTCTTTCAGCGCTGTTTCAGGAATGCGTTCTTCGATCAGTTCCAGTTCTATCTGCTGCTCGATACCGGAGAAAGTCAGTTCGTAGATATGCACCATCGCGTGGGCGCACGATACGAGGAGAACCAGGCGGAAAGTTTCACGGTTCATACGTGGTTGATTAGCAATGCAAAACAAGCGGTCAAACAACGTAATAATAACGGTTGCAGGAGCATTGGTCGAGTCACACTCGAGTTGAACAGAAACATGCTTTACAGTAACTACTTCATGAAACAATCGGTTGAGCATTGCAGCGATACACAGCTCCTTTTAAGATCAATTTATGGTAGTTATTACAGGGGAGTCAGTGCAGGCCTTGAATTTAAGCTTCGGCGTATGGTTTAACAGGTACCGTTGTCCTTTCATTTTGTGCACTAGCTAAGGGAGAAAATCCGTGATTTCAGGTTCCGCGCGTCGCAAAAAAGGCGGAAGGAATCGATCTTTACTGGCACGGCGCCAGATGCTTCAGGTCGGTGGCTTAGGATTAATGGGTATTTCTCTGCCACGATTGCTTGAAGCACAGGACACGGTTCATGGTTTTGGTATCGAACCGCGAGCTGATGCCTGTATTGTCATTTTTCTTAACGGCGGTCCGAGCCATCTGGATATGTGGGATATGAAACCCGGAGCACCTCAAGGAATTCGAGGTGAATTTGATCCGATTTCAACCTCGCTGCCAGAAGTACAATTCAGTGAATATCTGCCTCGCTTGTCCCGTCAGGTTCATCAGGTAACACTCATCCGTTCTATGCACCACAGTGTCAACAATGCACATGCAGCTGCGGTGTATGCCGCTTTGACCGGTCATGACAGAGGTGAAATCGGTGGCGGCACCAAACCGACTGACTATCCGAGCCCGGGGTCAGTATTAACGAAGCTGCGTCCACCAGACCGTGTTGTGGTACCACATGTAGTCCTGCCCTATATCACGAAGGAAGGTGCATCCGGACCTCCACAACCAGGATTTTTCGGCGGTTTTCTAGGTCAATCACACGATCCGCTTTTTGTTCTGAGAAATCCAAATGACCAGAATTTTTCAGTTCCTGAACTTACATTACTGGCTGATGTTTCTCTCGATCGACTGGATCGGAGACGCACGCTTTTTGACGGGATGGATCAGTATTTTATGACAGGTCCCGGCCGTTCTGCGCTTATGGGAATGGATGGTTTTCAACGTCGTGCTCTGGATCTTCTAACGGCCGACGCCACCCAGCAGGCATTTCGAATTTCAGATGAATCTGAATCGGCACGAGAGAGTTATGGACGTAATATTTACGGACAAAGTGTATTGCTTGCCAGACGATTAATTGAAGCCGGTACACGGATGGTTACGATATCGTGGGCGCCCGATGCGAATGCGACATGGGATACACATGGAAGCAATTTCAAAAAATTAAAACAGACCTTGTTACCGCAGTTTGATGCGGCATGCTCCGGATTATTGGAGGACTTGCAACAACGCGGGATGCTGGAGCGTACGCTCGTTGCAGTGCTGGGAGATTTCGGTCGCACACCGAAAATCAATGACAATAATGCAGGGCGTGATCACTGGAATTACTGTTACAGTGTCATGCTTGCAGGGGGGGGGATGAAACCGGGTTTTGTTTACGGCGCCAGTGATTCAATTGGTGCTTTTCCTGCTCGGGATGCCACCCATCCCGGCGATTTGATTGCCACCTTATACCATCTGTTAGGCATTCCACACACGCACGGTATCCAGGATCAGTTTAAACGCGAGTTGAGAATTGTTCCCGAGGGAGACGTTATTCCTGCGCTGATGGCTTGAATTTCGAAAGGGTGTCAGATTCCTGCTAGTCTGATTTTTCCGCGGCAAGCCGGAGACTGTTGAAGATGACGACCAGGGATGTTCCCATATCCGCCAGTACGGCAATCCACATCAGCTTTCCTATCGTCGGAATCGGAATCATTGCAAGGCAGCAAAGCTTCAATCCAAGAACCCAGCAAATGTTTTGAACAATAATCCGGTGAGTATTGCGACTAAGTTGGATGATGTCGGGGACAAGACACAGGTTCTCGGTCATGAGTGAAATGTCGGACGTTTCCATGGCAATGTCACTGCCGGAGTTTCCCATGCTGATACCGATGGTGGCAGCTGCCAGTGCGGGGGCGTCATTCACTCCGTCACCGACCATCGCGACATATTGGTACCGCTTTTGAAGTTGAACGATACGTTGAAGTTTCTGGTCAGGTAGTAACTCGGCTTTTAGGGAATGAGAAGGGAGTTCCGCAGTAATGTTTTCGGCGGCAGCATACCGGTCTCCGGTGAGAACTTCAATCTGTTCGATTCCCAGCTGACGAAGTTTACTGAAAGTGTCCCCTGACTCTGGCCGAAGAGAGTCAGTAAAAAAAAGAATTCCGATAATCTTGTCTGGGGTCCCCACAATCGTGGTTGTCTGGGGTTCGGTATCCGGAATCTCGTTGTCAAGAATAGATACGAGTTCTTTCTTTGGTACTGAAGAACAGAAAGAAAGGAAAAAGTTCTTGTGCCCGACGATTATTTGCTGATTGTCAATCAGTGCACGGGCACCGTATCCGCGTTTTGAGACAAAGTCTTTTACATCAGGAATTTCAAGATTCCGTGAACGCGCTTCCCGTACGATTGATTGGGCGAGTGGGTGTTCACTGTGTTGTTCTACGGCAGCTGCAAGGCAAAGTACGTTTGCTTCGTTTTCACCCGGTCCAGGTACGATCTTTTCAATATTTAATGTGCCGGTTGTAAGGGTACCTGTTTTGTCAAAAACGATGGCCTTGAGGCGGCCTGCATTTTCCAGGTGAAGCCCTCCTTTAACGAGGATTCCTGAACGTGCTGCCTTCGTTAGTCCGCAAATGATGCTGATAGGGGTGGAAATAACAAGGGCGCATGGGCAGGCAATGACAAGCGTGACCAGAGACCGGTAAATCCAGAAGTGCCATCCGGAAGAAAGCCACGTTAAACCGAACAGATGAATAATCAGGGGCATGCTGGAGATGAGAGCTGCGATGGCAATCACAACGGGTGTGTACCAGCTGGCAAACCGGTCGATCAGTTGTTGGGTTGGCGCACGTGTTTCGTGCGCTTGATCTACAAGGTTAATGATCTTTGCGAGTGTGCTTTCCCCTGCCGTAGAGCTGGCACGCAACCGGAGAGTTCCTTCTCCGTTGATACTTCCGCCATAGACCGAGTTTCCGGGGTATTTGTCTCGAGGAATTGCCTCACCGGTAATGGCCGATTCATTGACCGATGAATTTCCGTCAACAACAACAGCATCCACCGGGATTTGATCGCCAGGTCGGACGAGCAAGAGCATATCTTTGGCGATCGCTTCCACAGGAATCCATGTTTGTGTTTTGTTCTCTACACACAGGACCTGTTTTGATTCCTGCTTCATGAGTGCGTGAATGACTTTTCGACTGCGCCGAACACTGAGTGTTTCGATGGTTGAAGCGATTGAGAAAAGGCACACGACTGTCGCTGCTTCAAAAGGCTGTTCCCCATATAAGATTGCAAGAAGAAAGGATCCAGTAATGGCAATGGTCATCAAGGTATTCATGTCTATGATACCCCGAAGGAGTAATTGAAGTCCTCGCAGGAAAACAGAATAACCAGTAAGCAGAGTGGAAATGGAAAGCAGTGCCAGAATGAGCGTGAAAGAAAAATTGGTGTGTAACCAGACGTTACTCAGTTCAAAAATTCCGGATAATGTCAGACAAAATAAGGAGATGAAGAAACAGATTGTTTTGTGTGCCGGCTGCCACCATGGGGAATCAACAAGTGGCTCGGAGTCACGCTTAGCGACAAACCCCAGTTTCCTTATGATGCTAATGATTTGCTCAACGGTGATTTGGCTCTTGTCATATTCGATCGAGAGTGTCCGGCGAAGGTAGTTGGGATGAATGGCTCCAATGCCGTCAGATTGGCACAATCTGTTTCGAATGAGTGTAAATTCTTCATGGCAATCCATTCCCTCTATGTGGAAGCGTTCTTTGTGAACGGTCGAATCGGTCGTGTGAAGGTCTGGCATGGTTGGGTTACCATTGGCACATCACAGGGTGGGGACTGTTGACTTCAGACGTTCGTGTACGCTTGTGAGGTTAAGGTCAGTTAGTTTCAGGATTGCTTTTTTGCCATCGAAATGAGTGATTCTGCTCCTTCGGAAATCAGGGTTCTAGCAACTGAGTTACCGAGATTGATGGCATGCGGAGCAGACGATTCGAAAGCTTGGTTGCCGGGTTCAACTGGAATTTGATCCATAGCGGTCAGTCTCTGTTGCCCATCAGGACTGAGAACGACAGCCTGGAGGTGAAGATGGTTGTTCTGTATGCTGGCAAGAGAACCAAGTGGAGCGTGGCATCCGGCACGCAACGTTGACAACAAACTTCGTTCAGCCAGAACGGAGAGGTGTGTTGGAAGATCGTCAATGATTTTCAGGATTGCACGTGTCTCCTTGTCGTTTACACGACATTCAATTCCAATGGCTCCTTGGCTAACAGCTGGCATCATGACGTCAGGTTGTATCACGTAGGAGATGCGTTTCTCTAAACCGAGCCTTCTGATTCCGGCGTGGGCGAGCACCAGTGCATCACAGTTTCCAGCATCTAGTTTCTGGATGCGAGTTTCGACGTTCCCACGTATTTCGACCATGTTAATAGAGCTATGGTAATGCCGCAGTTGAGCACGTCGCCTCAGGCTACCAGTTCCGACAAATTCTAAATCACGGATGCAGTCTTCGAATGGTCGCGGTAAGGTTGGAGTTCCCTTTTCTTTTTCTGGAAGAATCAGGACGTCTTCGACAGGTCCCCGAGGAGGAACGGCAGCTAGGAGGAGCCCTTCTACGGGTTCAGTTGGGAGATCTTTAAGACTATGAACGGCAAGATCCACATCTTCTCGTATTAAGGCATGTTGTATTTCTTTTGTGAATACACCGTCGCCTCCCAGACTGTCAAGCGGAACAGTCGACTGTTGGTCTCCAGTAGTACGTACGATTGTCAGTTCAACCGCACGCTCCGGAATCACTGCGGCCAATAACTGACGCACCCATTTTGATTGCCACCTTGCCAGGGCACTACCCCGGGTACCCACTCTCAGAGGTTTAGTGTTCATTTGTGTCACTATCCTCGGGAGCAGGAGCTTCCGTTGTTAGTTGTTCCGGGGGATTTATGGCTTCTGCGAAGCCAGGTAGTTCTCCTGGAGGGACTACGACCCCACAAGAAACACAGAACTGAACCGCCTGGTCAACGGAAATATTGAGATCGATCAGTTCACTTCGTCGCAGGTTTACAGTGTATCCGGTCATCGGTAAGGGAGAAGTGGGAATCAGCACTGAAACCATGGGTTCGCCAGTTGCTTTTTCGATGGAGAGCATGCTCTCTCCGGTTACAAATCCCAGTGACCATATTCCATCTCGCGGATATTGAATAGCGACCACTCGATTGTATTCAATCTTTCTTTCTGTGAGTATGAAGTCCGTAACCTGTTTCACAGAAGAGTAAACGTTGCGTACCAGCGGAACTCGAAAAATCATACGGTATTCAAGAGATTGCCAGACAGCACGTCCCAGTCTTAGGGCCAGAATGTGCCCAAGAAAATAGGTGGCTATGATGAGTAAAATGAGAACAAGCAAAGAGCCCATATTTCCCAGCGACAGAATTGACGAACCGAACAACCATGGACTGTGAGAGACATGGTGCTGATAGACCTGAGTAGCAGTACTTCCGATCTGATCGCGTTCGACTAATTTAAGAACTTGCTGGTAAATGGCTAACGGGATGTATTCGGTTCCAATTGGAACAAAAATATTGTCTCCGTGAGTATTAAGGATGTCTTGCAGTGCAACACCGTGTGGTCCCGACAAAAGACTTTCGAATTCGGTGAGAATCTGAACCAGAGCTGTCTTATTTTCTGCATATTGTTTAAACCACTGAACATCCAGTCGATATCTCTTTTGCCAGTAAGGGAGTTCTGGAAATTCTGGAGAATCGACAGAAGTCAGCCGAACGTCATCGGTCGTACGAATGTCAGCCACAGCCTTGACTGCGAAAAACTGGGCGGTGGAATGTGCGGGAACCAGTACGTACAGGTTGACGATTCCTGCAATCCAGACAAGGATGGCGATAGTTAGAAGGGGAGGGAGCACTACCGAAAGGCCGCGCACAAGGAGCCTTCGGAAATGTTGTGGTTTTTCCGTCGTGCGAGGCCATTTTTCAGTGGGTTCAAACAACGGAGATTCAGAGTCAGACAATGTTGGATTGCTCCTTTAGTTTATTCTCGTTTTACGAGACTCTGTTGTTTGTTAGCGTTTTTTCTCACTTCGGCAAAGAACTGCCACAAAAACACTCCGCACTCCCTTCTGTTTGAGTACTCGAGCTGCCTCGGAGCAAGTTGATCCTGTCGTAAGAATATCATCTACGAGTAATACACGTGATTCCTTCAGTGGTTTCCAGGAGCGGACATGAAACGTATTACGAACGTTGTCCCTTCTACGTGATAAAGGAAGCAGGCTTTGTGAAATCGTATTCTGTGAACGTTTCAAGATACGCCTAGGACATCGTATACGCAAGCGTTGCGCTAATTCTCGGGCCAGCAAATCCGCCGGATTAATTCGTTTTTGAATTCTGCGGGTCCAGTGCCATGGCATGGGAATAACCCAGTCCGGCTTCCACGATTTCAGAGTTTCTTGCTGTTGTTTCCAAAACAGGCAGGACAATGCTGTTCCAATATGAGTAGCTGAATGAAATTTAGATTTTAAAGTCAGTTGACGCCTCAATCCATCGTAAGTTCCCAGTCGCACAGCAAAATCAAAGGAATGGTGCTTTCCTTTGCATTCAAGACATCCGTTTGTGCTGTCTACAAAATCGCCAATCGATGCGGCACATCGACAACAGGTAGCGGATTCGGATTCAACAAGGTCAAGTTGGCAGTCTGGGCAAACAGGAATACCTTGTTGAGTATCGTGAATAAGTTGATTACAGGCAATGCAGCACGGCGGATATAGCAAGTCAACAGCCATGCGCAATCCGGTGTGAAACCTGCTTGTAATGGTGGACATGGCGTTTCCTGAGCAAAGAAAACATCAGGGGTGTCGTTATTCAGGTGTTCATTATGCGATAAGACTTGGTTAGACAGAGAAAGGGAAGTACCCGTTATTTTATTCTTATAGTGCATGGACATGCCCTTAAGGAATTCTATTTTACATATTGACGGCTCAAGTTCGGAGTGTGAAGGGATACTGGAGAAAATGCACAATGAGAACAGGGGATCAAGAGCGATGAAACCAGTGACGTTTCACAAAGCGAACTGTTACAATGAGCTGTGAGAATTACAGTATGCAACTCGAACGCAAGGAATCCATCATGATGTGTCCTGTTTTCTTAAGAAGGAATCGGTCATATCCCTTTTTATGGCATCTACAGCAGGTAATACTAGCTGTGCTTGTTTTAATGACAATCGTTGCAGTCTGTTCGGTGCGCGTCGCGATGTCGCACCCTATTATAGATGTGAAAAGTTCGGTTGCAGTACGGGTTAATGGTGAAATAATTTCGGAACGAGAGGTGCTGGCTGCCATTGTTTCTCTGAATGGTGGAAACACCGCCGATGACAAAGAGGGCGGAAAGAATCAGAAGCAACCACTATCGGACGAAACGGATGCGGATCTTCGTAATCAGGCGATTCAGATGATAGTTGATAGACGATTGATTGAGCAGTTCGTAAAAAAACAGTCAAGTGACGTGGACAAAAAAGAGGTGGAAGAAGTCATTGATCGTGTCAAAAAGAGTGTGCAATCAACGGGAGAATCCTTTGCGGACTATCTAAAGGAACAAGGGCAGACCGAATCGGATTTAAGATTGCGTGTGACAGGTATGTTGAGATGGAAAAAGTATGTCGCGCAAGAGGCGACCGACGAGTCGCTGAAAGAATATTTTCAGAAAAATGTCAAACATTTTGACGGGACTCAGGTTCGGGTAAGTCAAGTATTGGTCAAGATTCTAGGCGAAGAGAATAAAGAGGCCTTCACAGAACAGGTGAAAAATCTTGAGAAACTCCGGCAATCCATCCTTAAGAAGGAGGTGACTTTTTCTGAAGCTGCCAGAATACATTCTCAGTCACCGAGTTCGAAACGGGGTGGTGATCTCGGGTTCATTCCAAGACGAAATCGTATGTTTGAAGCTTTTTCACGCGCAGCGTTTGATTTGTCACCTGGTGAAATCAGCGAGCCCTTGCTGACGCCTCAGGGGCTACATCTGATAACGATTACAGCGATCCGTTCCGGAGAAAAATCCTTTGAAGATGTGAGGAGAACGGTATTTAATGAGTTTGCCCGTGAGTTAGAGCTGAAGGTAACGCGTCAGGAGCGCGAGAATGCAGAAGTTGAAATTATATCCCCTCCATCACAGCCGTGATCCGAAATTTACTGGCCGCTTCTGCACGTGGGATCTTCTTGTTACGGACGGAACCTGCATTTTCAATATGCAGCATATAGTAAACTATTCTTCCTGAATCTCTCGTAATACACTGACATGTTGACCTGGCAACCGTTGAATAACCAAATTGTAGATTGCGATCGTTGTCCGCGATTACGAAAGCACTGTACGGACATAGCGAAGAAAAAGCGCCGCGCGTTTAAGGATTCGAATTATTGGGGTAAACCCGTACCGAATTTTGGAGATCCACGGGCTGCATTATTGATTGTCGGATTAGCGCCGGCAGCACATGGTGCCAATAGAACGGGAAGAATGTTTACCGGTGACCGAAGCGGTGATTGGCTTTTTCGCGCTCTGTTTAAGGCGGGATTTTCTAATCAGCCAGAATCGGAACATGAAAGAGACCGGTTGCGATTAACGAACTGTGCGATAACCGCTGCCTGTCACTGCGCTCCACCTGGAAATAAGCCTCAGCCCGATGAAATGGAGAATTGTCGGTCCTGGTTTGAAGAGACGGTAACCGTTGTTCCGGCACGAGTGTTTCTGGCCCTTGGACAGATAGCTTGGAAAACAGTGGTCCGCTTTGCCAGAGAGCACCACTGGTACGAAGGGCGAATGCCGAAATTTCAACATGCAGCGCAGTTTCCGCTTTCGGAAAATCGCTGGTTGTTAGGAAGTTATCATCCAAGTCAGCAAAATACGTTTACTGGGAAGCTGACGGAACCGATGTTTAACGACGTATTTACAATGGCCAATCAGTTGCTACTGTAAGATTCGCCGAGAATCGAGATAAGGGCTCTGCCCCTTGAGTGAGGCCCCCTTTGACTTGCACCGTGGGGGCAGGATTGCTATCACACAAAGTATGAGATTTATCTGTTGAAGTCGTGGGTGTGAGTTTCACATCACGGTTGATAGGTTACCTGAGAATCGGAGATGAAGAAATGTCCAGTGAGCAAATTCCGATGCGACGAGCCGGATATGAAAAGCTTAAGGCCGATCTGGATCGGATGGAAAATGAAGAAATGCCATTAATTACCGAAAAGGTGGCGGCGGCGAGGGCTGAAGGGGATTTAAAAGAAAACGCCGAGTATCACGCACAACGGGAAAATCAGGGAATGATGCAGGCCAAAATCAATCTGGTCAGGGACAAGTTGGCACGGGCAACGATTGTCGATGAATCGAAACTGCCAAAGGACAGAATTGTTTTTGGGAGTACGGTTCTGGTAAAAGATCTCGATCTTGCAGAAGAAGAAACCTTTATTCTTGTCGGCGAAGGAGAAGAGAATTACGATACCGGGCATATTAAGATTACTAGCCCGATAGCACAGGGACTGGTCGGAAAAAAACCGGGTGAAATTGCAGAAATAGAAGTACCCAGTGGTGTGTTACGGTTTGAAATTGTGGAGATTTCCTAGTCACCTGCCGTTCCGACGCAAAGGTTCGGATAGCGGGGACAATACACGTTAACAGCGTCAGGGTTTTCCCTTTGCAAGCTGCTGATCAAGGGTCTCGATCAGAGCGGGAAGTTCGGCGAGCGTTCGTATTACTTCATCTGCTCCAGCAGCAAAGAGTTTTTGTTCAGCCTGGGCAAGACACTCACTGCGTTTCGTGGCATCCATGGCCTCCAGGTCTTCAAGGGGATATCCAACTTCGCTGCCAGTTTGTGTAACGCCTATACTCCAGGCTCCCGCACTTTTCCCTTCTCGAATGTCAGGAACGGTGTCTCCAACTTTGACAACAGTTGAAGCCGGGTAAATACCCAAAGCTTCCATATTGCGATATACCATCCACGGTGCCGGTCTCGACTGGCTAACCTCGTCACTGCACACATCAAAATCGGTAACGTATTTTTGTTTTCTTGCAGATTCAATAACCGTAGCGGCAACGGCGCGAGGATATCCGGTAGTAGTTCCTATTTTGATGTCCCGTGCACGCAATTGGTCTACACAATCGAGAAGATCGGGAACCAGTTGCGTATGTTTTTCGGCTTCTTCGGTTTGCAGGGGCATGAAGGACGTATAAATAGTTTCAACATCCTCTTCTGTCGAGGAAGAGCCATGCACTTTTTGCCACTGCTCTGCAATTTCGGGAATTGCTAACAGAGTGCGAATATGATCTTTTTTGTGCATACCCATCGGGCCACGAGCCTGAGCAACAGTAAGGTCAATCTGGTAAGTCTTGAAAGCTTTTTGAAAAGCTGCAATCGGTGCCATACAACCGTGATCCACAGTAGTTCCGGCCCAGTCGAAAATAACAAGAGAGATCCTGAGAGGAGTCATGGGCAAAAGCTTTCCGGGATTGATGAAACCCGCTGTAGAAAGGATGGTAAGGCGCGACCAATACGTATTGTAAATCTAAAAACCCGTGGAGGCGTTCCGGGTATGCTCAGCGTTCATGGAACAGCCAGTACATAGTTGCGGCTATTCCTGTAGCAAAAGCAATGGCCGCTAGAAAGGCAAAAGCAGTATACCATCCGTAGTGTTCCACGATGGAGGCAATTCCGTAACCGGAAATCATCGCGCCAAAATATCCAGCCGCATCGGAAATTCCAGAGGTGGTAGAGCTTCCCTGTTTACCACCAAGATCCAAAGCCATAACACCCGATAGATATGAATATGGCGCCATGAGGAAAAAAGAGACAGCCCCGAGTAAGGAGACGGCAAAAACGGGTCTTCCTTCGATTGGTAGCGTGCTGAGCATGATCAAACATACAATCATGCAGCCTATGCATAGAATGCAAACAATACCATGTTTACCTTTAAGCCAATCTGACAAGATCCCTGCCAGCATTGCGGAAGCGGCACCAAGCAAGGGAACATAGGCGCTCGCCCTGGCGGCCTGTCCTTCGCTTAATCCCGTAATTTCGTAAAGGTACAGAGGAGTCCATTGGGCAAATGTAATGCGAATCAGTGTTAGCCCAAAATTCATCGCGCAGATTAACCAAAGTAGCGGACTTTTCAGGAGCGGTAGAAGCAAGTCGGTAACCTTCGTCGGTGTTGGCTGATTACCCTGCTTCCCGTAGATGTTTTTGGGATTGGAAGGTGGTTCTGGAAGGTCAAGATCCCGTGGACTTTCACGGAGGAGGAAGAAGGAGATAAGAGTAATGCAAGCAAGGCTTGACGCTGAAATGAAAAAAATAGATCGCCAGTCATAACCCCATTCGATAAAGGTTCCGAGATACCATCGGGAGAGGACGTCTCCTACGAGAAAACTTAGTGAAAGCAGTGCCATTATCGTCGCGTGACGATGCACAGGATACCAGCGTGAAGCCGTTTTGACTAAAGCGACCCATCCCATGGATTGGACATAACGATTAAGTCCCCAGGCGATGCAAAAGAGAGTGAATCCAGTAGCCATGCCAAACAAAATCGTGCACACGACGGAAAGGGCCATTCCAAGAAGAAAAAGAAGTCGCCCTCCGAAAAAGTCGGCAAGAATTCCGTGTGTGATTTTTCCAATGGCATATAGGAAAACTCCCAAGGTTGTAATTTGTCCGATGTGTACTTTCGTTATCCCTTGAGAGGCGAACTCTTTCAGAATGAGAACGGTCACTACAGATAGGTTACTGCGGCAAACATAATATCCTGCATAGCCAGTGATCAGAGTAACAAGGGTGATCGTCTGCCATTTTGAAAGACGTTTACGGACAGAAGAAGCAGCATGATCCATGGTACTGATGATCTTGCGTAATGTTCGGACCTTTACGCCAGGTCTTTTTTGACGATCGTCTATGCAGGGTATGGTCCCGAGCGTCACCTATTCGGCCGGGGCCTGCATGGTTCAAGAACCAGATAGTATGGATAGTAACCAGCAGGCAACTACCATCGCCAGCACAATGCGGTAATAACCGAAAATCGCGAGACTGTGCTGATTAAGATATCGGATCAGCCAGTTTATCGTTATCCAAGCAGAAAAAGTTGCAGAGAAAAATCCAACAGTTAAGTAGAGCCATGAATAGTCATCGGCAATCGCGAATCCGCTTGAGGCCATTTCATACACCGTAGCGCCCGTTAGCGTTAACATCCCAAGAAGAAAACTGTATTCAACGGCTGCCATGAGATTTAACCCAAATATCACTCCACAGCTGATAGTTACCATGCTGCGACTGAGTCCCGGCCACATCGCAAGGCATTGTACGAGGCCTATCAGGAGTGCCATCTTCCAAGTGAGTTGGTTCAACGAGTAGTTTTTCTCAGCCGATGGCGATCGAGAACGGATATGAGGTATGGCCAGAATGAACAGCCCCCCCACAAACCAGGCAAGGGTGATAGTCCAGAGGTCAAACAGATAATGTTTGATTAAATCGTTTAGTGTAACGCCGACGAGAATAGAAGGAATCAAGCTGATAAGCAGATAGAAGCAGAGTTGGCGGCCCTTTTTGTTTCGCCCAGCCAGCCCGTCTAACATCTGGCGAAAACGACTGGAATAAAATCCCAATACGGCCACAATCGCACCCGACTGAATACATATTGCAAACGAGTTGGCTGATTCAGTCGCTTCAATACCAAGCACGCGCTGAACAAGAATGAGGTGACCGGTAGAACTAACGGGAAGATACTCTGTGATACCTTCCACAATACCAAGCAGTAGGGCTTGAAAAGCGTTCATTACGTTATTGATACATCTCCTGATCTTATTCAACGATGGGATAGAAAGGAGCCGTTGTTGGTGTTTTTCTAAGTAACAGTAACTGGAATAGCCAAGGGGTTTCCATGTTGAGTTTTACCAGGCGTGGGTAGCCAGAGGTTGCAACTGCATTTCAGACGAAGAAGTACATCATTAATGCTGACGGCTAAGCTCTTTTTCGGAATAACAGAGGGGGTTTCACGAGGCAAAATAGGATATATGGTGCGGGTATACCGGCCGAATGAGCCCTTTTCTGTGTCATGGGAACGCCATATTATTATCGTAACAAAGAGGATCTCCAGTGGTCGTCTTTGTTGAAACGGAACTTCGAAGTGATCAGGACTTTGTGGTGACCGATATGTCTGCACCGTAGTTGCGATGATATGATGTGAGCGAATACAAATGATCAAGAGTAGTTGATAATTTCTTTTTGGGATGAAGTATGTCTATAGCTGTAATTGGTGCAGGGGGGCAGTTGGGGCAGGATTTATGTCCTTTGTTGGATCCCGATGTTCTCCGCATCACGCGCAAGGATGTTGATGTTACTGATTACACAGGTCTGGAAAAAGTTCTTACTGAATGTAGTCCGGATATCGTTATCAACTTGTCAGCTTGTAATCTGGTAGATCGCTGTGAAGAGGAACCGGAACTGGCGTTTTCCGTTAACGCAATCGGTGTACGTAACATAGCTATGATCTGTTCAGATCTCGATTGTCGGTTGATTCACGTGAGTACCGATTATGTGTTCGGTATGGAAGCAGACAGGATACATCCTTACGAAGAGCATGAAAGCCCCGGTCCGATCAGTGTTTATGGTGTCAGTAAACTGATGGGCGAATTCTTTGTAAGAACTCTCTGCGATCGTCATTTGGTTGTCCGGACATGCGGATTGTATGGTCGAGCGGGATCTCGTGGGAAGGGGGGTAACTTTGTTCAGACTATGTTAAGACTTGCTGAGGAAAGATCGGAAATCAGCGTCGTTAGCGATCAAGTGTGTACGCCCAGTTCCACCTGTGATATAGCGGCCGGTCTTGTGTATCTGGCCCGCCATCCCGTTGAAGGGATTTGTCATCTCACCAATTCGGGGTTTTGTTCCTGGAATGAATTTGCGACTGAGATTTTCAGGATAACCAGTAAGAATGTAAAAGTGGTTCCAATCCGCTCGGTTGATTTCGGAGCTAAAGCTCGACGCCCTCCTTATAGTGTATTATCCATGTCTCGTTACCAATCTCTGGGAGCCGATCCTTTGCCGCATTGGGCAGACTCACTTGCAGTGTATCTCGGGCCTGGCATCTGAGGGAACTTGCAAGCAGAGGAAACCGGCCTTTCTGACGTGCTGGTAGCGCACTCTAGTCGCGAACACGGTTTCAGGTGTTACATTCTGCGATACAGTGGTAGACGATTTCGGTTGCCAGATTGAGTTCGTCAAGTGAGAGCCACTCATCAGTGGTATGAGCCTGACCAATTGATCCGGGTCCGAAAACAACGGTTGGGACGTCGGCCCGGGCAATTTTTGAAGCATCGCTTCCGTAGGTGACGCCGATCTTGTTGTGGTGGCCGCGCACGTGATCAATCGCCTTGCCCAGACGTGATGCCACATCATGATTGCCTGAGTCAGGTAGGGCCGGGCTTTGTGACCAGGGAGGTAACATTACAAAATCGCAGGCCCCTTTCTGTTCACGGAGGAAACTTTCTACATTTTCACGAGCCTGTACGGCATCTTCTCCGGGTAAAACACGACGGTCTATCTCAATCAGGCATTCGTCCGGAACCGTGTTGGCGCTAATCCCTCCTGTGATACGTCCAACACTCAAGGTAGCAGGACCGCAAAGCGGGTGTTCCGGTATGGATTGTGGCAATTGTTCTGCATACAGTGCCAGGGACTGGACAAGATTTGCCATATCGTAGATGGCGTTGATACCTTTTTCAGGTTGTGAGCTGTGACACGCCTTGCCGATGGTCTGGATTTTCCAACGTATCGTACCTTTGTGTGCCACTACGACGTCGAGATTGGTCGGTTCCGCTACAATAGCAGCGTCCGGCGGTTCAGCCAAAAGAGAGTCAGGACCCTGCAACTGATCGGTCCATAATTGCGCGAGAGCCAGTACACCTCGGGCTGAGTACTCTTCGTCAACGGTGCATGCGAGTACAACATTACATGCTTCAGAAGGACGTTTTTCAGCCAAACTTGCAAAAGCGCTTAAAAAAGCTGCAAGTCCTCCCTTTACATCACAAGCGCCCCGGCCGTAAATGCGACCATCTTTGATGATCGGATCGAACGGATCGATAGTCATCCCGTCTACGGGAACGGTATCTTGGTGCACCTCGAGCAATAAGGTTCGCTTGCTTCCTGGTCGTTCTATTTTTGCAAAGATGTTCTGGCGCCCTTCATCCACATCCTGCAGTTCAAAATCGACTTTTATTTTCTGGAAAAAATCCTTGAGGTATTCAGTCACACGCGTTTCGAATATTTCGGGACCTTTGAGGGGGCGTCCCATTGGATTGATGCTGGGAATGCGAATGAGATCACAAAGTAATGCTTCCGGGTGATGCACAAAGGATTCCTTGAATGAAAAGTGTAAGGAGTGTCGTAATTGTTGATGATATCTAAGTATAATTTCGCTGTCAGGGTGCTGGGTTAATGATTTTTGCGGTCAGGAAAGGGGATGCTTTTATTAGTGGTGACTTAATGTTAGTACCAAGCGATCAAATAATCTGATGATCACGTGTTGTTGGTGACTATCATGTGGTATGAAGGGGGATCTGCCAAGGAGATTTCAAAAAAACGCGACGTACTGGAAAGGTGAGCTGGCGAAAGACTCCAAGATACAATAGAAATCGGTGGGAGAAAGAAAGGACCGTGTTATTTGGCGGTTCTGTACAAGCCATGGTTTCCTGTAGTGGGAGACTTGGCGGAAGTAAAACGAGTGATGTTCTTTGAGGTAGTATGACGGCTGACATCAGTCTTATTCCTGAGATCGTGGCGCTGGAAGCGCGAGCTGGAATCATTCGTATTCCTTCCGAAATCGATGTTCCGTTTACGAAGCGAATTAGGCGTCTTGTCGACTTACCTGTTTTTCGACGACTTGCCAAGGTGTCTCAATTGGGACTGGTTTCTTTAGTGTACCCAGGCGCCACCCATAGCCGTTTTGAACATGCGCTGGGCGTGTACCATATCATGCTGCGATTTCTCAGACAGTTGTGTCGAGATCCCCGTTTCGAATCGATTGTAACTCCACACGATGCGGAAATAGTGATTCTCGCTGGATTACTACACGATGTCGGGCACTGGCCGTTTTGTCATGCCATCGAGGATTTGCGTTTGAATGATGTTCCTCGACACGAAGAACTGGCAAGCCGCTTTTTATGTCATGGAGGGGAACTGGCCAATCTAATTCAGGATGACTGGGGTGTGGATTCGGAAGAAGTTTTGGAATTGATTGTCGGAACCACCCGGATGCAGAAGTCTCGAGATATGAAAAAGGGAGACGGATCTCGGGAGAATTCGGAAAACGCGGGAGATACGGGTAACATGCGGTTGCTGGCGTCATTGATTTCCGGTCCGGTTGATGCGGATAAGATGGATTACCTTCAGCGAGACAGCCTTCATGCCGGTGTTCCCTATGGTCGACACTTTGATCCTGGTCGTCTGATTGGATCGCTTATTCTCAATCATTCGGGAGACGGTCTTGCTTTGCAGGAGAAGGGAAAAACGGCCGCTGAGCTGATGGTCTTTGCACGTTATGTAATGTTCAATGAGGTATACTGGCACCACACAGTCCGATCGGCCACGGCCATGCTTGCTCGAGCCTTTTACGAGTTGCGCATGCATCTGGATCTTTCTGAGCTGTTTCATCAGACTGAAGAAAGTATGATTCAGCTATTGAATGATGCGGCAGGTTCTTCCTGCTGGAGTCTTCTGTTGGATGGAATTTTTGGCCGTTCGCGTTTTATTTACAAACGCTTGGCACAGTTCAGTAGTTTTGAGCAGCCGGAAGTGTACCATCAGCTTGCCGGAAAACCCTATCCGTGGTTAGTGCGATGTGCTCGGTCACTCTGCCATACTCTCGCAGAGGCATGTCACAGTGAAATCAGCGAACACGAAATTCTAATAGATGCTCCACCCGTGCAACGAGAAGTTGAGTTCAATGTGGAAATCTTTTTTGAGAAAGAACGATGTTATCGGCCTTTAGTGGAGGTATCACCGGTGATTCGTGCATTAGCTCAGCAGCAGTTTGATGATTATGTCAAACGGGTTCGTGTGTTTTGTCATCCCCGGGTCGTTTCGATTTTGGAAAAGAGAGGTGTGGATTTGACGGCATCTCTTGAAACTGCTGCATATCAAGCCAATCGTCAGGAAATCCAGCAGTAAGTAGAGTTTATTTGAAAAGCAATCTGTAAACGGTTCGGAGGCAAACCATGGATTTATTGACCACAATCGTAGGTTCAAAGCTTGAAACGTTTTTCCCTTCAGGCTGGGACTGGGAAAAAATTGATCGTTGTGCTAGCCAAGATCCTTTGTCCGTCTCAGAACGACAGGATTGGTGGAACGAAAAATTTCAAGTGGTTTCTTGTCGCGATGTGAATGATTTTGATGTCATGCTTGGACATGAAATCGCTCTTACCATTCTTGACTCACAACAAAAGGGAAAACCACTGGTTTTGATACTTCCAGTTGGACCGATGGGAATGTATCGCTGGGCAGTTTATTTTCTACAGCAGTGGAACATCAGCTGTGACCATATACATGGTTTCAATATGGATGAATGGAGTGACCAGGAAGGAAATACCCTTGAAGCGAGTAATCCAGGGGCGTTTCAGAATGCGATGCAGGAAGCCTTTTATGGTCCTCTTGGATCTTTGACAGTACCCGAATCTCAGCGTTTCTTTGCGACACAGTCACAACTTCCTGAGTATCCAGACCGTATCCAGAGTCTTCGTGATAAAGGTGCCGATGTTGCTGTGATCTTTGGGATAGGGCGAGTTTGTCATATCGCTTTCTGGGAACCTCATTTTGCTGAAGAATTTGCGCAGGATGACTGGAAGAATCAGACCTATCGTCTGGGTGCTCAACTGCATCCTTTAACCGTCGAGCAAAATGCGATTACCAGTT
This sequence comes from uncultured Planctomycetia bacterium, assembly GCA_963996245.1. Taxonomy (GTDB): domain Bacteria; phylum Planctomycetota; class Planctomycetia; order CAXEIY01; family CAXEIY01; genus CAXEIY01. The sequence goes on from CAXEIY010000095.1 coordinate 34,113, forward strand.
TCAAGAGCCGAACATCACTTGTGTCGGCTTGTGCCAATACCATCGGTCCTGGAATTTTTCTGGCTGCTGATCGAATTATTGGTGGGGCCGATGGCGTGCTGGGTCGTGGTATGCAATGGCAGGGACTTAGTTTATGGATGACGCTGCGATACGGTCCGGATAATTGGGTGCCAAGCAGTTATATGCCAACCTTGCCTGGAAAATTGTTTTATCTCGAGGAACTCTCTGGTCCTCTGGTTGCAGACTGTAATTGAATCTAATGGGTAGTTTGAGATTGACCGAATACGATTACAGCCATAAGTACCAATGGATAAAAGAGAAACCGTTTTCACAGGTCGGGTACTGAGACGAAGATTGAATGGGTTTTTCGCCTTTCCCCATAAAGCCCATATTCGTTATAATTCCCCGCCTTTAACGAGGAGTTGTCTGCGCTGACCAGGGTATCTGGTCGGATGTGTCCTGCTGAAATTGGCAGCTGATTCTCTCAAATTTTCGACTTGCTGTAGGAGCGGACGACATTCGTGAATGATAGATCGAGAGGATCATAGAAGCAGCGGTTTTCCGCTGAGCATTTACCATGGAGGGTAGTTTGCTTTTTGGGACAGGATGTCCACAATTGCGCATGGTATTTGCGCGCTGTATAATCATAGTTCTCTGTATGCTTGGAAGCGGTTTTTCCCTTCTGGCTGCAGAGCCGAATGTGCCAGCACCCACGATGCAAATTCGTCTCGAGTGGGGAGGCAACCAGCAGGCCAAAGTTTGGAATGGGACTCTGCGAATTTCCAACGGGCGGTTTCTGAACATGGTTGCGCTGGATATCGAATCAGACACGCCAGGAAGATTTATTGTCTCGGATGATGAAATCGTGATTCGAGGTCAGTCTCCTCGATGGTATAGCGGCCTGGATGTGACCATGGAGTTACTTCCCGAATCCGTACTCACGTTAGAATTGTATGCACGGGCACAATCAGAAAACGTGATAAAAATAAAGGTTCCTCTCCAGGATTTGTTAATTCGTGATCATAAGGACACGCTAGACGGTCAGGGAAATCGTATTGTCTTTCATCGTATGGTGAGCGATGTGATTCGATTTCAGTCCAGTCATGATCGGATGATATTCTCTCCTGGTGAGATCATGTCTGCAAAGGTTGTTGTTCCAGTGTATTCTCCAGTTTCGTGGAGACAAGCTGTTGATTGGGAACTCTATCCGTCCAATTCATTTCGTCGACTGAATCAAGGTCACCTTGCCGATCTTCCTGCTGGAAGTATGGAGACGCTATCGGTGCCTCTGGAATTTTCCGTGCCAAAGAAAGAAGGTGTGTACACTCTTTTCCTGCGAATACGTAATCAATATTCTGTGGTCGAACAGATAGTGCACCAGAGACGGATTGAATTCGTTGTCTATGGTCAGGATGGTCCGACTCCTTATGGCTGGTCTGAATATGATTTTCTTCGGTCTGAGTCCAGGAATCGTCGGGTGCTGATCGCTGAAATAGATCCTGTTCGAGAGAGTCAATTCAGTTTCTTTCGCAACCCGTTTCCCAATTTTCTTACTTATGGAACTACCTCGACATTGCAATCGAATATGGGGCCGTTACTTCGGATGGGGCAGAAAACGTCCAAGTATAGCCATAGCCGTCAGAGGCAGGTCGTAAGCTGGGTTGGCTGTCATCTTAAACTGAACAATCCCGGTCGTCCGCATGTACTGGAGATTGACTATCCAGAGAACGGAGCACAGACACTGGGTATTCACATTCTCGAGCAGCAGTCTGGAAGGCCCCTGCACGTGGTCAGCCAGAATACAGGGGTTTATGTTGACAGCACAAGCCAGTTACAAGAGGCAATGGGAACACATTCCTTGTTGTTCTGGCCGCGCACGTTTTCCCCGGTTGTGGTTCTGAGTAATTTGAGTCGGCAGCAAATAGCATTACTTGGACACATTCGTCTTTATGAGGTACAGGATGCGCTACTTCCTGGCAGCGTTCCGGAATTTCAGACGACACGCACTTTTGGGGAGAAATTACGAGATGTTGCCAATCGAGCATTACGTTTTACACAAAACGGAAAAACGACGCTCGAGAAGTCCGAATCGGAAATTCGATCGCAACAGGAAAAGAAGGATAATAACCGCATCCGTCCAAATCACGAATCAGGTGAGGCGCAAATGGAATCATCCGGTTTGGGAATCTTCTCTCAAGCTGGTTTTAGCAAGCGTGCTCGCAGTTTTGGTGTTTATCTAAGCAAACCCTTGTTTCCGGAAGATTTCGGGGCCAGTGGTCAGACCGAGACGGTCAGTGGCAGGACGTTGGATGACTGGACGACGTTCTGGGAAGCGGCACAGCGAATGATTGGTTATATGAAATACCAGGGGTACAACAGTATTATTCTCGCGGTATGGGCTGACGGCAGCACGATTTATCCAAGTAATTTTCTCTATCCAACACCCCGTTATGATACCGGAGGCATCTTCTCTGACAGTCCGGATCCTGTGAGAAAAGATGTTCTTGAATTGCTGATGCGAATATGTGATCGAGCCGGAGTAGAACTCATTCCGGAAATTCAGTTCTCTACCCCTTTACCGCGCCTGGAACGGTTAATTACAGGGTCCGAATCTGATCAGGGAATACGATTGACACATCGAAACGGGCATTTGTGGCAGTTGCAACCCGGTTTTCATCGTGTTCCGTATTACAACCCAATCCATGAAAAAGTTCAGCAGGAAATGCAAAATGTGGTACAGGAGCTGGTATCACGTTATTCGCACCATCCGGCTTTTGGCGGAATTTCGATTCAACTTTCCGAAGATGGGTATGCTCAGTTACCGGGTGTAGACTGGGGATACGATTTTGGAACGGTTCAGCAATTTGTGTCTGAAACGGGGGTCAAGGTACCATTATTGAATGGTGATCAGAAAAGCGACTACGCAGGTTTTCTTCTGGGTAAAGTGCAGCGGGAATGGCTGAACTGGCGGTCACGTAAATTAACCGAACTCTATTCGAAATTCCATCAGATTGTTACCAGCAAGCGGTCTGATAGCCTGTTGTTTCTGAATGCGGTTGAGTCATTGGGAGGGAGTCGTGGCTCGACTGCTGTGTTTAAGGCATTACGGGAAGGAAAACCCCAACGTGAACTGTTGATTGATCGGGGAATCGATCCAATTCAGTTAAGTGCACAAACGGGTATAGTTTGGTTGAAACCCGGAAATATTGCTCCGATGCATCTTCTGGCTGGCGGTGCTCTGGAGAATGATGCCAATACAAGTTCCGAGATGGATGCGATGATACGTGCGTCATCCTCTGCGGGAAGTTTATTTTATCATCCACCCCATCAGTTTCGACTGGAATCTCTTCAGAATGTAATGCCCGCTAGTCAATCGAAGTCCTATTTCCTGTCACAGACCATGCCGTCTGGTATCGAAAACCGAAGACGATTTGCGCAATCTCTGGCGAGTTTGGATGCCAAGAGAGTGTTTGATGGTGGGTGGATGTTTCCGATGGGGCAGGAACAGATTCTTAGACGATGGAGACGTGCGTTTCTCTCGTTGCCAGCAGAAACTTTTAAGCCGGTTTCCGGTCAACAACAGGACCGTTCCACACAGCCAATCACTGTTCGAAAGTATGAGTCATTAGAAGCAACGGTTTTGTATATTGTGAACGAATCACCGTGGTCGGTGCCTGTCTCTATTCGTTTGCAGATTCCCGCCGGGGTAAAGATAGACGTGACCAGTTCGGGGGCGCAGCCTGACTATCTTACAGAGGGCCCAAGTCTCGCAGTGATTAAGTTTGCTTCAGAGGCCTATGATCTGTGCGTACTGCGTTTTAATCAGCCTGGCGTTCAGGTTGAAGCCATCGAAGTTGAAATATCTGATTCCATTCGGAAACGGTTGAAACACCAGCTGGATCAACTGGCCGTTCAATTGGAGCAGCTTCCCGGTCCACAGGAATCCCGGCGATTAACGGAGGCGATGAAAAACCCCGGATTTGAACAGTCTCAGAAAGAAGATTCTCAGTTACCCGAAGGTTGGGAGTTTCAGGTACGCCAGGGACAATCATTTGTAAGAGATCCGGTTCGTCCTCATTCCGGTAAGTACGCGCTACGATGTCCTTCTCCAGCTCAGATTCAAAGTCATTGGATGGTTTCACCGCCACGTTCTTTCTTGGGTATTCAGGTTCGATTGCGTTCCGCAAAAGAAGGCGATCGAGTACGACTGGGGATTGAAGGGGTAACCTCAGAAGGCCGTTACCATCATGTTTCCGAACCGATTCACCTGCAGGACAAGTGGATCAATTATCTACTTAGGGTAGTGGACATGCCATTTCGTACAATGGAGCAGATTCGATTTCAGATAGAATTTATGGATGAATCCACAGTTTGGGTGGACACGGTAGAGCTGGTTGCATTGCCGATCTCCCGGGCAGAAAATATTCAATTAATGAAGACGCAGTATTTTGCAAAAGGGGCGTGGCAAAAGGGGCGGCTATCGGATTGTCGTCGATGGCTTAACAGTTATTGGGTGCGATTTCTACGTAATCAGCTTTCCGACATCCGGATTGAAAAACCCGCTCGGGTATCGCTGCGTGCCAAGGACGAATTGCCCTAGATTCCGGTGCACCGTGTCCCTTCTTCTGCCGGGTTTTCTGGGAAATCCAAGACCAGCCTGTAACTACGTTCTCGGGTGTGATTCTGTTTGAAGATCAAATCGAGAGTATTCAGAGAGGAAAAAGCGATGACAACGGGAACACATGCACATACTCACGATGCGCGTAATGAGACCATTCTTATATCCATAAATGGGGAATTGAAATCTCGTTCGGAGGCAATGGTTTCGGTATTTGATTCCGGGTTTATACTCGGTGACGGTGTTTGGGAAGGATTGCGTTTGCATCGTGGAATCATCGCTTTTTTACAAGAACATATGGATCGTCTTTATGAGGGTGCCACGGCAATTGATCTTGATATCGGTATGCCGAGAGAATCCTTGATTCGAGAGTTGTACCGGACGATCGATGCCAATCAAATGGAATCGGGAGTACATATTCGCCTTATGGTTACGCGTGGACTTAAGAAGACGCCTTTTCAGGGAACTTCGGCCAATGTAGGTGGCCCCACCGTGGTGATCATTCCTGAGTGGAAAGATCCGGATCCAGGATTACATAAAAATGGAATTCGTTTGTTTACAGTACATGTTCGCCGAGGACGTCCCGATGTACAGGATCCTGTCTGGAACTCGCATTCCAAACTGAATTGTGTGACAGCGTGTATACAGGCAGAGAAAGCTGGAGTGGATGAGGGATTGATGCTCGATCCACAGGGTTTTGTAGCCACGTGTAATTCCACACATTTCTTTGTTGTGAGAAAAGGGGAGTTGTGGACTTCGACAGGGCGGTATTGCCTACATGGAATTACGCGTGCCAACGTGCTACGATTGGCGCGTGAGTCAGGAAGGGAAACCCGTGAAAAAGATTTTTCACTGACCCAGGTTTACAGTGCAGATGAAGCTTTCTGCACAGGTACCTTTGCAGGTCTGATGCCAGTGATTGAGGTTGATGGGCGGAAAATAGGAAACGGAACCTGTGGACCAGTCACGATGGAACTACAATCGCTTTACGAAAAACTGATCCATTTGGAATGTTCGTCTCCAAGATAAATGTCATGACAAGTCATATCGCTATGTGGTCCGGTCCTCGAACGATTTCAACTGCCATGATGCGTGCCTGGGAATCCCGGGGGGATTGTGTGGTAACCGATGAACCCCTCTATGCCCATTACCTGGATCACACGCAGATCCAACACCCTGGCTTTGAAGAGGTGGTGCGCTCGCAGTCAACCAGTTGGCAGGAGGTAACTCAGTCCCTTTGTGGACCGATACCGGGACAGCAACCGTTCTGGTATCAAAAGCATATGACGCACCATCTTCTGGACCATATAGACCGGGCTTGGATGTCGCATCTCCGGCATTGCTTTCTAATTCGCCATCCACGCGAGGTTCTGGCTTCTTACGCGCGACGTCGCGAATCGGTCACGGTTGAGGATCTCGGGTTTCAACAGCAGGCTGAGATCTTTCAATTTGTGCGTGATGAACTGGGACAAATACCTCTGGTCGTTGACAGCAGAGAATTATTGCAGCAACCATCGGTCGTATTACGGAAGTTGTGTTCTGCTTTGGAAATTCCGTTTATGGAATCCATGCTTCATTGGGAGTCCGGGTTGAGAGCAACAGATGGAGTCTGGGCAAAACACTGGTATGATTCCGTAGTTCAAACGACCGGTTTTGAGCCTTACAGAGAACGCCAGTTCGAGTATCCCGATGAGTATGAACCCTTTGTCCAGAAAGCGATGCCTTATTACCAAACGCTGTTCACGGAACGGGTATTATCAGACGATTCGAGTGTGGAGTAGCCTCAGTATCCATCAGGGGCTATCTAAATATATCAATTAGACCGAAATATTACGACGGTTCGAAATTCTGAAGGGATGTGGGTCTGTCTCGGTGTTTAATGCTGCTTCCTGAAACAAGAGGTAAGTCTCAGTAAGGCCTTTTGTTTTGGTCAACTTTGCCAGCATGTGTCCAGCTCCCACGTGGCGGCGACTCCAAGACTCAGTATGCTGGCGGTGCTCTCGTTTCTTTATCCGGTTATCTTGTCGAGCAATCCGGTCTGCTGCAGCACACTAAGTGTTCCCAGCATGAAGAAATATCCACCCGAAACACAGAGCGCTACGCGAATCAAAAGATGCGGTCGTAAAGGACGTGGAAGTAACGTCGTGTTGATCCTTACCGTATGCCAGCAACTAATTCCCAGGGCGATATTGAAGAACATCGTGGCGTACTTGATCAGATCACCAGGGGGCAGCGAGAGCATGATAAGCCCAAAGATCGAATATGCTATCAATACCCGCAGATATACTTTTTTGATGTGTTTGGGATCCATTTCCCGTAATTTCGGACTGGCAGTCCAGAACGCGTCTACCCAGCGACGGATGATGCCGTCGGCTGAGGAAGACATGGACGGGGCAAGTACCAAAAATCCACAGAAAATAGTCATGAACCAACAGACTTTCGCCAGACTTGTACCCGATTGGGTTTCCACGGTCTGACGAACCCCGTCAGCAGTCATTACCGCCATCGTCCACTGGTTATCCACCTGGGTTTCAGCTGGTTGCAGAAACTGAATGGACAGCATAGCTGGCAAGGCTAATCCGATGAAACACGATGGCAACCATACGGCCAGTTGATCTCGAGCAACGTGTTTGTACCATCGCCTCCAGCGTGGCAGTGACTCTTCGGTAACCTCAAAAACCGTACCTACATGGGACAGTTCGATGTCGTGACCACCTAGTGCGCTGGGAATGGCGCCCACATGATGCCCCATGCCCCAACCCTGGTCTCGGGTGTAATTACTGGTGGGAGTATTTGAAAGGCCACCAGATCCAGCAATGGCTGCTAGGGCGGCGATGAAACCAATCATTGAGAAGTCTATCTTGGGAAATCCGTTTCCAGAAACTACGGAGGTGAAAATATTCTGGACATTTTCCCCACGGGCCATTTCAGTGGCCTCAAGACCAGTCTGAATGGGTACCGTTCCGAACTTGAAGAAACCGGTAAGAATTTCGACCCAGGTGTCCCCTTTCGAGTAAAAGAAAGCCAGAAACAGCAAGAAACCAAATACAACCACCAGTTTGAAGGTCATCACAACTTTCAGTGAGCGATAAATTTTGCCTCCAAAAAGAAGGGGTATCAGAGCAGTGATGAAGATCAAATAAGCCAATCCTTTCATCATATACCAATCCCCGCTTACATTTTGAGGATCGGGAACAACTCCCCCTTTTATCAGCGTCGCCAGGGGTGTGGCCGCATTCGCTGCCAGATAAGGAAAGACGCTGCCAAAATCAAATAATAGATATGCGATTACCCAGAATTTGGGTCCGGGCATGAGTCGAAACTTCCCGGTAAAAATCGGCTCACCGGTGTAAAGGGTATAGCGGCTGATTTCGATGTTGTAAATGACCTGACCCAGCACACTAAGTGTCGCCAACCAGAGTAGTGACCCACCGTAGACAGCGGTAACCTTTGGACCAACCAGCCATTCTCCGCCGCCGATCGCCGCCCCACCCATAATCAGTCCTGGACCCAGCATTTCGAACCAGTTTCGAGATGTGAATTTGGGAGCATCGATCAGTTTGCCTACGTTCCAGGCAGGCATATCCTTGCTTCCGCGATGGAGAGAGGAGGGAACTGGTTCGTTTGATGCTGTGGATTCTGGTTGAGTATCTTCAGCCATGGAGTTGTTCCTTGTACCTGTCACGTTGGAGGTGCCATTGCTGCGCACACGCCCATCGGGTTGTCGTGATCACGAGCACACGAATCTAAGTCCCGGCATGCTAACGCAGCACGCACGCAGGGGCAAGGATTTTAGTTCGACCACCCAGAAAGAAAAGGAGCCGTATGCCGGAAGGCTGGTTCGCGCCGAAGAAAGAACAACAATCGATATGTCGGTGGTGCCGTTGGCGCCAAAATCTCCAGTGGGAAAAACGGCTTTCCGTGTTCGCCCGAACCGGACCATCAAGCGCCGGGTCGGACGCAACAGGAAAGGCAATAAGAAGTTACTATTTTTTCAGTGGTACCAGATCGATCCGGCGGAAATAGATTTCTGCCCCTTCAGACTGGAAAATAATTTTCCCTTCAGTGAGCGTTGACCGGGTTGCTGCGTTGACCACTTTTCCATTGACGATATTGGTGATCTTGGAACCGTCGCAAATCACTTCCAGGCGGGTCCATTGCCCATCGAGACTTTCGATGTCGTCTTTCCCTCGAAATCCCAGAACGTCTTTCCAGTCAGGGTCTCGTCCGTACCAGTTGACGCGTCCTCCCTGAAACTCAGTGGCAGGTCCCTTGGAATCAAAAACCGGTTCGCCATCACGATCTTTTCTTGCTGTAACGGTCAATTTAGGAACGATCTGTTGGCCTTCTTTGTTGTGGCCACCGACCATGATGAAATCGCCAACCCCACCTTCAATGATCTGGCATTCCTGAGACAGCATCCATGGTCCGTTGAAATCTGCACCGGTATTCCCGTCCGGTCCCTGGCAGTGCAGCAGGATGCCACTGTCTTTGGTACGGTCCTTACGCCCACCCCAGGTAGTGGGTCCCCATCGAAATTCGACAATCAGGTGATAGTCAGAATAGGATTCCTTGGTAATAAACGCACCATAATGCTGGCCGCTTACACGGATAGCAGGTGCACCGTCAATTTGGTCAACGACGCTGAATACCTTGTCAGGATCTTCGTATTTGTAATCCACTAACCAGGTGTAGAAGTTAGACAGATCCTTACCATTAAAAAGATGCAGGGTTTTTGGGGTATCCTTGGCAGGCACCGGTGCCAGTCCGAAAACCAGGATAGTTGCGGTGAGGATGGTGAGAGATGGTACGACACGGTGATTGAACATGATGGAAGTTCCTCCAGGATTACCAAAACATCGGTGACAGTTCGTCCTGCGTCTCAAAGGGCACAGGGGGCAGTGTATTCAGACAAAGACGCGGCTGTGTGCGGCCGGTACGGAGCCGCTTTTCTTAAAGCTGCAGAAACATCGTGTTTATTACTCATCTCATCAACGCTGCCAGATGATGGGGATGTCGGGTTGGGTTTTTTGGTGCTGCGCGACCCAGTGTTCACGAAATAGGCCATCTTCAATAGTACTGCCTGTTCCCTGTTTGAGCTCGACCGGACACTGAAATAGGGCACGCAGCGGTTCCAGTTCTTCACAGTTCCAGGGAGCGGACTCCGCACCTGCCCAGAGCAGGGTTGGCGACTCAATGCGGGATACAAAGTTAACAGGATCAAAGTAAGAAAGTGTTTGGAAGAGCTGTTCAGATTTTTCGGGTGTCAGACGACAGTAGTCATTGATCTCTTCCTGGGGATAAACACGAAACCGGGGTGCCAGATCTCGGCTGCGGTAAAAAAGTCCGGGATGAGAAGAAATGCAGCAACCGTCCGGCCGGAGTGCGGCCGTCAGAAGGGGCAATTCAGAAAGACCCAGCAGTGCGATGCGCGTTCGGTCGATGGCGGGATGTTCAGCAAGATATTCCAGACCACGTACGCAATCAGCGACCACGCCCCGGAAGGGGTAGTATTCCGGTCGTTCAGCCTGTTCGGTCAACATGCCCGGGAAAAAAGCACGGTAGGGCTGATCCGCATTCCGATGTCCCCGCGCAGCCAGTGCAAATACGGCACATTGCTCGCGTTTCGCAGTTGCCAGTCCCTGGGTCAAGGGTTCGATCACACTCATGTAGCGAGGAAAAAGGTAAACTGCTGGAAAAGGGCCATCCCCTTTCGGGAGGGACAGATAACCGGAAATACGGTAGGGGCCAATACTGGTCAGATGTACCTGGTACGTGCGGTGCCCCGTTCCACTTCGCAGGGGAAGCCAGGTTTCTTCCGGAGCAGTGGGCGTTTCAGCCAGCGCGTCAAGTACGGTTTGCCAGTAGTTGTCAAAATCACTAGGGGCGGTGGGATTGGTGTCCGTCATGGGATATTCAGTGGTAATCAGGTTCCGGGAGTGAGGTGTTGGTTGAAGAAATCCTCAACAATGCGGTTATGGTCGTTGCGACCGGCGTCGTGACCACATCGATCATAGGGGTAGAGCGTTTTGTCTTTTGAGCCAATGTCACGAAAAAGGGCATAACCGGTTTCTGGCGGGCAGACGTTGTCCTGAAGCCCGATGTTGACAATGATCGGGCACGCGATATTCGGAGCGAAATTAATTCCGTCAAAATAGGCCAGCGTTTGTGCAACCTGATCCCGTCTTTCCGGGTAGAGACGCAGGTAGTCGTTAATCTCCTCATAGGGATAACTGTCTGTCAGCGCCACGGCGTCCAGGTATCCACACAGGTAAGGAGCGCCTGCTGATGCGGCGCGTATGTCATTGCGCAGAGAGGCGGTTGCAATCGTCAGGCCACCTCCCTGACTGGAACCAAAAAGTCCGATACGGCTGTTGTCTACTTCGGGACGGTTGCGAAGAAAGTCGACGGCTCGCAGCGCGTCGACATAAAATCCCCGGTAGCCATAGGTATTGCGGTCGACGATATTGTGAACCAGAAGTCCGGGATAACCGGGATTGAATTGTTCGTGTGAGCGAAGCTTGCCACGCGGTCCAATAGAGAGCACGGCATATCCCAGGCGGGCCCAGGATTTTTGAAGCGGCGGATCACTGATATATCCCGGCACATAAAGCAGCGCTGGAAGTGGACCGGTGGCTTTTCTGGGAACACTGTACCAGCCGGAGATGGACACTCCGTCAATGCTCTGGTATCGGATGGAAAAAACTTCTGTCGTCTCATCACTGCGCAGCGGTAGCGGATCAAGGGTCTCCGAGAGTGGCAGTTTTGACGAGGTTTTGAGAATCCCTTCCCAGAATAGATCGAAGTCGTCCGGTTTGGTTACTTCGCAGATGTACTGTGTAATTGCTTCGTCAGGCATGGTCAGAAAAAATCAGAGAGAAAAATTCAGTTAAAGGCTTTTGGCCAACGGTAATCACAGCAGGCCTGTTCCCGCCAGACTCAACATCGTCACGCACCACCGGGTGCAAACGTATGCGAAGAGGGCGTTGTGTTGGGACACAATCTTTCAGAGCAGGGTGTTTGTCCGGGCTGCCGGACGCACCCGATTCAAAACGTGCAGAACGGGTTTCGTCTGGAGGTATTTCACTGACGGCAACAACAAATTTGTTCCCGGTCACCGACGCGTTTGTAGCACAACAGGTTTCATAATGCCAAACAAAAAGAAGCCTCAGAAAGGGTGTCAGAAACAGGATGCCGTCAGCCACTTGATGTCGGACATCTTTTGTCCGGGGCTGTCTGTAATGGCAGGTTGCAACATGAGAAAAGTGCAACAGCTGTTCTTTAATCATCCATATCAGGTTCAGATCTGATACGAACGAGCGCTGGTAAAAGAAAGTCATGAGATGCCGGACCACCTGCGGATAGGGACATTACCGCTTGTAAATAATGCTTTCAAAAAGTGGATGGCAACCTGAACCGTTTACTGCGTCTCAACGTAAAGGAGGGGTCAACCAGTGACCGGTTGGAGAGGGATCTCGAAAGACTCCTGTCAATAAATTTGAGCGGAATCCCTTCCGCAGCATGGAAAAGGAGTACGTGATGAATAAATGGTTCACGATGGTGATAGGGTTGGCTGTGTTTGTGCTAACGGGTGTAACGGTTCAGGCCCAGGAACCCATAGATTCGATCGTAATACGAAAAGGAACTCTGTTTCTAGGTGCGATTGTGCCCGTGTGTTCCCAGTGTGGGCAGTATCATAAACAAGGGAACTGCAAAACCGGTCTGAATATACGACCGATTGACAAGTCGACTCCAAAGATTGCTGAAAGCGCTGGCAATCGGAACCGGGGATCCCGTCAGACTGCCGCAGAGTCGACCCAAGGTACGGTTCAACGGCCCGTAAGTTGTGTGTGTAACGGGAAAGGCTGTAACTATTGTAGTCGGTCGCTGGACCATGCGACCCGACAACGAGGGGGCCGCACCAGTGACATCAAGGTAAATAATACGACGCGACAAGGTGCCAATCGCTCTCCGCGTCGCCGGTGTCTGACTTGCGGCCGGAATCATCGCATATCGGGACGCGGCTGTAAGGCAACCCGA
>CAXEIY010000096.1:0-4765 GCA_963996245.1 uncultured Planctomycetia bacterium
AGAAGTCATTTGGACTCGCTTGCTCTCTCTGATGCTAGGTGGCACCGTTTACACCTTTTCCAATATTTTAGCCGTCTTTCTCATTGGCCTGGGAATTGGGAGCAGTCTTGGCGCAAGCATTGCCAGAACGACTCCCTCTCCTCGTGTTGCACTGGGAATTTGCCAGTTATTACTAACGATTGCAATCAGCTGGAGTGCCTATATGATCTCGCAGTCTCTACCCTACTGGCCAATTGACCCCACCCTGTCACTGACTCCGTGGTATACATTCCAACTTGATTTTGCCCGTTGTATGTGGGTAATTCTTCCTGCAGCTTGTCTATGGGGAGCAAGCTTTCCCTTTGCCCTTGCTGCTGTGGCTTCTCAGAAACAGGACCCCGGACATTTAGTTGCCCGGGTATATACCGTCAATACAGCTGGAGCCATCCTCGGGGCACTGGCCTTCAGTTTCCTGATCATGCCACAACAGGGCAGCCAGATATCGCAACGTTTTTTAATCGTCATGTCTTTAGTCGCATCCGTGATCGCTTTTGTTCCCAGTCTCTGGACGCCAGGAATTGTAACACCATCACAGCGACTGCTCCGCTCCCTGCCCATCGCAGGCATTGCCGCACTTCTTGCCGTCATCCTCACTCTGAACCTATCTCCCATACCATGGGGGCTCATTGCCTATGGTCGGTTCATGGCTACGTATGGAAACTCGCTTGCACCCGGAGTTGGTTCAGAGCACAAAGCATCCTCTCCGTACAGCGAATTCTGTCTCTATGCGGATGAGGGCATGAATGTCTCCGTAGCCGTTTCCGAAACCAGAAGCGGAATGGGGACGATTCGCAGTTTTCACGGCGGAGGGAAAGTTCAGGCATCAAACCAACCCGCAGACATGCGATTACAACGCATGTTGGGGCACCTTCCGGCACTGGTCCACAAAGATCCAAAAACCGTACTCGTTGTTGCCTGTGGGGCAGGAGTCACTGCCGGATCATTCATTCCCCATCCTGGAATCCAACGGATCGTCATTTGTGACATTGAACCCCTGGTTCCGCAAAACGTAGCTCCTCTTTTTGCCAAAGAAAATTATGATGTGGTTGGTGCCAGCAACGCAGATCGAGTCGATATCGTATACGACGACGGACGCCATTTCATACGTACAACAGACGAAAAATTTGACATCATTACATCGGATCCTATCGATCCATGGGTCAAGGGATGCGCTGCGCTCAACACGATAGAATATTATCAGATGTGCAAAGAACGATTGAATCCGGGAGGAGTAATGGCTCTCTGGATGCCCATCTATCAAAGTAACCCGGAAACATTGAGAAGTGTGATCGCCACTTTCTTCCAGGTTTTTCCTTACGGAATTCTTTGGACCAATGATCTCAAAGTTCAGAACAACGATCTCAAAGTTCAAGGTTATGATGCCGTGCTATTTGGTCAGGTAGAACCGAGCGAGATTGATGTTGACCAGATGATACGCCGACTGAATCGTCCTGACCATCAGCTGGTAAAACAATCACTGCAAGAGGTTGGATTCCCATCTGTCCACCAGTTACTTGCTACCTATGCCGGTCAGTCATCGGACATGAAAGCATGGGGGGCTGGAGCACAGATCAACACCGATCGTAACCTGCGGCTACAATACCTTGCTGGGATGTCTTTGAATTCTTACATGGGGCAGAAACTTCTCAAAGACATCCTTCAGTATTACGAATTTCCTGAGAACATCTTCACCGGAACCGAAGACAATCTGCGCACACTCAGGCAGGAGCTGGCAGCCGGAAGTCGGATAGAACGGGAATCCTCATCTGACAGCGAAAACTGAATGACAATCGTATTATCTGTCCCTACACATGTCCTTGCTTATGAAACGACATAACGGCAATCTCAGGAAACTCTACGTCCTGGACGTTCCTCCCATTTGTAAGCCTGGCGGGAATTGAGCGAGAAGAACTTGTGAGTCGCAGCCTTTCCCCGACCAGAAACATAATCCAGGACTACTTGTTGTTGTGAATCATAGTCTGCAGCACGCTCTGAAACAGGCCAGTCACTTCCATAAATCAACCTGTCATCCCCGAATGCATCCCACACCACATCAAGATAGGGACGATAAAACTCCACGTCATCGGGTGCCTTGTCACCTTTATAAACGGCCCCTTCAACCAGTGCTGACACCTTGCAGAAAACATTTTTCCCACGCGAGGCTTTCTCTATGGCACGAACCCAGTCTCCAGGCGGTTTCTGATCGGTGATTCGAACATTTCCAATATGATTGACTACCAATCGCAAATCAGGAATCTGCTCCGCCAGCTTACCTACCACTTCCGGCATAGTGGGCCCTCCATTGACATCCAACTCTAAATCGTAATCGACCAGAGATCTGAAATCCTGCAGATTTTTCCGCGTCATTAGTTCCGTCACCAGCCCTTGACTAACACGAATGCCTCGAAAAAGACGGGTTCGACTGAATCGTTTCAAATGATCCGCAAATGTGTCGCTACCAGGGTTCAAATGCCCGACGATTCCAACAACAAATGGGTCATCATCCGCTATATCCAGTAGCCATTGGTTGTCCTCTAACCAGCTGCTTGCCTCGACAATAATCGTTCCGGTAACAGGAATGGCGTGAGGCAATGCCCGCAGATGTTCAGGCAATACCGTGCGATATAACGATGATCCCTTCTCAGGCCACGGAATTCCCTGTGGACGTTGTGGGTCATAAAAATGTGTGTGACAATCGATCACCTCTATCGAAGGCACCGTCGGTTGTTTCGAAGGCCTTGTAACAAAAGACTGTCCCGCTGTCAGAGAAGCGACTCCCGTAACCTGAATGGCGCCAGCAAGAAACCCACGTCGTGTTAACACCGCACAACCTCACTTTCGATACGTTATCGCAGAATTATTCTAGACTTGAATATTTTATCTCAATTGAATCACAAACGGAAAGTATTCGTTGTATTACTCAGTGAAGTCCCCTAGCCTACCGGCAATCCCCTGGTTTGAGAATCGACAACCATTCCCAACCTAGCCCGAAATGTGCTGATTCCCGTTTGTTACAACCGGGCTGCCAATCAGCTGATTAACACATTCTATTGTCTAACGACCCTGAAAAATGGGTCCGCTTCTACCCCAGACATCCCGTCTTCTCCTGTCTTATGTCGCAAACGTCATTACCACTTGAAATACCACATAATAAGAAATACCTATTGGTAAATATGCCGTCATGTGAGACATTCTTTTAGTGGTCTATCTAACAGTGGATGCCGATTCAGGAAACCCCGCTCTTGCAAACTTGAAGAATTTCAAACGAAATGGTTTAATCGTGGTCATTCGCTTGCATTTTTTAAGCCCATTGTCCACTCACAGGACACCCTGTTTTTCAAGAAAGACATAATGGATGTGTGGCATTGCCGGAGCCATTGATCTCGAAAACCAGCGGCCCATTGACAGCCGTATGCTACATCACATGTCAGACGCGATCACGCACCGTGGGCCAGACGAGGAGGGGCACTTTATCTCCGGTTCGGTTGGACTGGCTGCACGCCGCTTGAGCATCGTTGATCTTGAAGATGGACATCAACCTGTTTTCAACGAAAACCGATCTATTGTGGCTGTCTACAATGGTGAGCTTTTCGATCACCGTGAGCTTCGCAAGGACCTCCAAAAGCGCGGACATACTTTTCAAAGTCAGTGTGACTCTGAGGTCATCGTTCATCTCTGGGAACAGTACGGTGAACAGATGTTTGAACATCTTAAAGGTCAATTCGCCTTTGCTCTTTATGATTCCCGCCAGCAGATCCTTCTTCTTGTAAGGGATCGCGTAGGGATCTGCCCTCTTCACTGGACTCGTCAAGACAACAAGGTCTATTTTGGTTCCGAAATCAAAGCGATTTTAGCCAGTGGTGCCGTTAGCGCAGCTGTTGACCCACGTGGCATTGACCAGATCTTCTCCATGTTCGCCATTCCCGGCCGCAGGACCCCTTTTAACGGAATTTCGGCAGTAGCACCCGGACATTATCTGAAAATTCAACTGAATAACAGCGGCTCGACAGGCACGATAGCCGAACGTCAATACTGGGATCTTGACTTCCCTGATCACGGAGATGAGTGGCGTCCTGACCGTCCCGAAGAGTTAATCGACGGGTTTCAGGACCTTTTTTATCGAGCTGTAGATCGAAGATTACGTGCTGACGTTCCAGTTGTCGGTTATCTCAGTGGTGGCATTGACTCCGCAACCGTTCTGAAAACCGCAGCCATCAGAAGTGGTACCGCACCGCAGGCTTTTTCCATCAAGATCGATTCCCCTTTCTTTGACGAGTCAGCAGCCGCTCGCAATAACGCAGATGCCATTGGATGTCCGCAAACTCTTATTACCTGTTCCCCTCAGGAACTCCGTGACAACTACGCTCACTTGATTTGGTCTACCGAAAATCCAGTCGTAGATACCTCGTCATCCGCTTTAGACATTCTCGCCAAAGAAGTGAATCGTCGGGGCTACAAGGTCGTTTTGACAGGAGAAGGCGCTGACGAAGCCCTCGGTGGATACCCCTGGTTCAAGGTCAATAAGCTTTTCAGCCTTTTCGACAAAGGATCTTTCCAACCCAGTCAGATATTTCGCTACATAGCGGCCAGAATCGCTGCGCCCGGAAAAACCTTTACGGACATCAAGCAAATCCAAAAGGCATTCGGAGGCATTATCGCGCAAGCTGGTATTTATGGACTGATGTCTGCCAATCGAAACCGATTTTACAGTGACTCTTTTCACGAC
>CAXEIY010000097.1:0-11361 GCA_963996245.1 uncultured Planctomycetia bacterium
CAAGATGCACTTGACCCTGGGCATCAAACCAAACGGACGCATTGCTGGGGGCCATGGTGCTGCGAATTTTTCCCCCGGTGCCCGCCAGGCCATGGATGTCGACCGGTTGGCCCGAGTACCAGTTGCGATTCTTTTTGCCCTGGTCATCCGGGAAACTGTCCCATGGGTTAGTGTTCACGAAAGCGAGGACCGATGGACCTGCAGCGAGCTTTCTGGGGTCTGTCAGTGAGACTTCGGCCGGGCCATCGCCGTCCGGATCCGGGCCGAGAACCACGACAGGTTTTACTTTGTCGAGGGCTAGATCAACGCGAAGGATGTTAATTCGGTTGGGAATCGGATCATTCGTTGTTTTTATCGTGTAGGTGATGCCGCGATCACTGAGAACCGGCAGCTGGTTTTCTTCTTGAGAAGAAACCGAACCCACCACGGAAAACAAGACCAGTGAAATGGTTATTATCATTCGTTTTTTTCTCACGTCCCCCTCCTGTCGTCTGCTTTCTTTTGTTAAGCAACGTTTCTTTTATACATGCCCCGTGATGGAAATCTCAAAGGTCATTCCATGGTGCAATTACATCACTGATTGCGTGATGGTTCCTAAGGGAGAAAAACGCATGCCTACTGTCAATTGGGGTAAATCTGTCTCTGGCTAAAGTAGTCAAAAATCATACATCTCTGGATAATGAAATTGAAGACAGGCGATGGGAATTACGGTAGATTACAGCGCGTTGCAATTTTGCCAGTTTTATGCTGGTGCCAGGAATTCTGAGGGGACCCGTACCCCTCTACCGCTGAAAGGGTAACATGTTTCATGTTGTCAGGTTGTTGATTCTCCCTGTTCTGATTGCACAGCTAGCTCAGGCTGACACGCCTTACCAAAACCTGGGACACCCTCGACTCTACTTCACGTCGACCGAGCTCAAAAGTCTGCGTGCCGCACGTACCGAAGGTATACACGCGAGAATTTGGGCCAATCTGGCTGAGTCCGCTAACTGGTGCCTTTCAAAACCTGTACGGACGGAATGGATCGCGCCGGTCACCCCCGACCCTATCTATGAAAATTTGTATGACCGGTTTTATGCCATGATGCACGACATGGCCATCAGCGAGCATCTGTCGTTTGCTTACGCTTACAGCGGTGACCGGCAATACCGAAAAGGCGCGCGGGACTGGCTTCTGAGCTGTGCACGTATCTGGAGTCACGAAGCGAAAGGTAAACCGGACGCAAGCAAGGCCTATGCCGTCATGCGTCTGGTTAAAGCACTGGCACTCGGTTACGACGTCCTCTACGACGATCTTACAGCGCAGCAGCGCAGCGAAGTCCGGCACATCATGGTCAGTATCGGAAAACGCTATTACAAAGATTACTGGACATCGACTTCTGTAGGAAAGCCTGGATTCAACCACCATCATGCCAGTGTTGAGGCGGGTGGGTTCGGCCTGCTTGCACTGTCACTGTTGGGTGAGGTCCCCGAAGCAGAGGACTGGCTCAACCTCATCATACATAAGCACACGTCGTATCTCCTGCCCCACGGCCTGACTCTCGATGGACTGAGCCTAGACGGTTCCTCGCATTACTGGGCCTCTACGATGCAATCTCGATACTACTTCCTCGACCCCTTGCGCCGAATCACTGGTCGAGATCTGTTCCGCGAATACAGCGATGCGATGAGCGGTCGTATCCTGCTGGCCTCCGTTACTGCACCCAGACAATCCGGACAAAACAATAGCGATGAGTCGGTCATGTTCTGTCCATCCTATTCACAACTCGACTATATGGCGCCAGTCCTTCTATTCCTGGCAAGGGAAACGCGTCGCCCGGTTTATCAGCATCTGGCAATGTGGGATCCGAACCTTGGATCCATTCACCGCACTCGCGGACTTACTCCCACACGCGGGGAGCAACTCCTGTTTGAGACCGGCGGTTTCGCGTACGCCTGGTACGACCCCTCCGTGAGTACCACGCCGCAAGAAGACCTCCTGCTGTCATACCATTTCCCCGTTATGAAAGAAGCCTATGCTCGGACCTCCTATCAGCCCGACGGTATCGTCGTCGGGGTCAAAGGTGGCTCCGTTCAGATCAGCGCCGGTGGGCAGTCTGTCGTCAACATCTATGGAATGGTGACCGGAAAGGACCTCGTGCCGATGCTGTCTGATGACGGCAACACGGCAGTTATCACATGGAAAAATGCTTCCGGTAAATCGGCATCCCGTGTTCGCCTGGAAAGACCCGGCACGGTGACCCTGACCTGTACAGGGGACCGAAGCTGGAGGTGCCTGGGTAACCCGTCATTTTCCCACGGAAAGATAATCTGGACCGACGGCACCGTTCTGGAATCCACCTCCGGCAGGATCGTTTCCCTCGACCTCAAAGGTGCCCCGGAACCGGACATCCGTGTTGGAAATGGAAAACTGACTCTCATCAACAAGTCCCCGTTTACCAATCCATTGATCAGCGCCAAATCCGAAAACGGAATTCTGGAACTACAAATAACCATTCCCGGTAAAACGGACGACACGCAGTAAGTAACAAGCATCCCTAACTCAACACACCCGTTGCTGGCTGCGACTAAACACGGTTGTGTTCATGTGTCTCCGGTATTGCCCAGTTAAACATCCGCCGTCCTATTCGGATAGATTGCTCTACCGGTTACGGTCTACTATGACCTTTTAGACTATTTTCTACAGCACAACACGAAGGGACTAGAGTGCGGACCGTTTTGTAGTAGAATCATCGGCGTAACTCGATGTTTACCGTGATTGTCTATTCAGAAGGACACAACACCATGATTCACCATGCAACACCTGTTCTTTTAACCGTACTCCTGTCTTTAAGCCCTGCCCTGGCAGCCGAGAAAGAGTTCACAACGATCTTTAACGGTAAAGACCTAAGAGGCTGGGATGGCGATAACAGGCTCTGGTCGGTGAAGGATGGCGTGATTCACGGCGAAACCACCGCCGACAACAAAGCGGATGGAAACACGTTCCTTATCTGGAAAGGCGGCAGGACCCGAGATTTTGAATTGCGGTTGTCTTTCCGCTGCAACGCTACCAACAACTCAGGCATCCAATACCGCAGCACACGCATTACAGAAAACACCCGTAATAACTGGGTGGTACACGGATACCAACACGAGATTCGAAACGAACACATGCTTCCAAGCGTTGCTGGTTTCATCTACGACGAAGGTGGCCTGGCAGGCGGTCGTGGTCGTACTTGCCTTGTTGGTGAAAAAGCCATCTGGGACAAAAACGGAAAAAAAATACAAGAAACCTTGGTTACGGCAGACGAATTTAAAAAGCTATTCAAGCTGGACACATGGAACGATGTCATTATTCGTGCCAAAGGTAATCATATTCAACACTATATGAACGGCAAACTGATCGTAGACTTTGTCGATGGTCACCCGAAGGCGTTATATGACGGCATACTTGCTTTACAGCTTCACGCCGGTGCTCCAATGTGGGTTGAGTTCAAAAATATTCGTATCAAAACCATCCGGTAAGCAATCTCTGTCAAAAAATATCTGCCCCCTTCGACAGAGTCCCGGGATTGATTGTTTCTTGCAGAGGCCCCCAATGCGCAGCTTTCGCAACAGAACTTTCCCTGTCATTTTGCTAATTGCTACAATCAACGTTTCGTCCGGTGGAGCCGACCAAAATGCATCGGATGCCCCCCTCTTACAGATTGCAGACACGGTTTTAATCTATCAGCGCAGCACAGGGGGCTGGCCGAGTAACTATGATCGAAGTGAACCGCTCTCGAAAGACAAACAGGCAACGATCCTGGACGATCGCAGCAAGCTGGACTCCACGATGGACAACGGTGCTACGCATCAGGAAATCCGGATTCTGGCTGAAGCCTACCGGAAGTCCTCTGAAAAGAAGTACCGGGATGCGGCCATGCGAGGGATTCAATTTTTGATCGATGCCCAGTACGACAATGGGGGCTGGCCTCAGCGTTACCCGCAACTGTCTGGGTATCATCAGCACATTACCTATAACGACCATGCCATGATTGGTGTCATGGCATTATTTCGTGACATCACCATCGAGAATGAAAATTTCCATTTCGTCCCCGAAGACTTCAGAAAAACCTGCGAAGTGGCCTTAGAAAAGGGTCTCACGTGCATTTTGAAGACGCAAGTAGTCATAGACGGTCACTTAACGGCCTGGTGTGCTCAACACGATCGCACAACATTAAAACCTGCAAAAGCCCGATCGTATGAACTCCCATCTCTCAGTGGCAGTGAATCCGTCGGGATTATTCGGTACTTGATGGGTATTAATAACCCTGACAAAAATGTGGTGGGTTCCATTGAGGCAGCCGTCGCGTGGTTTAAACGTATGAAACTGACCGGTATCAGACAGGTGAGGATTGAAGCACCGGGAACCGAAAAAGGAAGCGATAAGATCGTCATTCAAGACCCGAATGCTCCACCGCTGTGGGGACGTTTTTATGATTTAAAAACTCAGAAACCGTTTTTCTGCAGCCGAGACGGCATTCCAAAGTCATCGCTCTCAGATATTTCCTACGAGCGTCGTAACGGTTACTCCTGGCTTGGTGAATATGCCCGAGATCTGCTCAACAAGCACTATCCCCTATGGAAAGAACAGCAGGACAGATAGGTATACTTCGTTTGAGACTGCAAGCGAAGTTTCGGGATATGTCGTACGTGCGAGAGTGGGTACAAAGCGTTGACTTTCCATTGTAACTAAGCCAAGCTCTAGTAAGGTACAAGTTGCATTTGGAGGTCCCTCGTGTCACCCCCCTCTGTTTCCAAAAGTCCAATACACGTCTGCACTCGTCGACAGTTGTTACAGGCTGGCTCTATTGGCTTGCTGGGACTGAAGATGTCGGACCTCGCAGCCATGCGTACACAAGCTGATGACACCTCCGAGCCCCCTCCGCGATCCGTAATCTTCATCTTTCTGACAGGCGGGGCTTCTCAGCACGATACTTTCGATATGAAACCTGAAGGGCCGAGTGATTTTCGTGGTGAATTTGCTCCGATTCAGACTAAGACACCGGGAATCGAGATTTGCGAACACTTTCCGAGGCTCGCTCAACAAAGTCATCGCTGGTCACTGGTTCGATCACTCACACATCAGGACAACGGACACCAGAGCGGTACATATATCATGCTCACTGGCCAGCAGGACATATCACCGTTTCGATTTGGTCGACCACACGGCAATGACTGGCCATCCATTGCCGCAATTGCTGGAGCAGTTTCTCCGCAACGGAACAATCTGCCTCGCAGCATGGTACTGCCCGAAAAAATAGTGCATTCACAACAAGGCGTCCTACCCGGTCAGTTTGCCGGATTACTCGGACGACGGCATGAGCCGTGGTTTCTCGAGATGACCGACAAGCCACACGCTCATCACGATTATTCCGGCGCGTTTCCTGGTCACCTGTTCAATCTTCACGAGGGTGGCCCGTCAGACCATGACGATTATCGATTCGAACTGGCAAACATGTCGCTACCTGAAGGTATCCTGGACTCACGGTTTCGTAAGCGAATGTCGCTACTCGACGTCATCGACAGCCAGCGTCGTCAATTGGAACAGTCAGCTACGGTGGCCGACTTTGATCGCCACAGCCAGGGTGCCGTTTCACTGCTGTCGACTCAACAGGTGCGTGATGCATTTGACGTACGACGTGCGGATCCCAGAACTCTTGCCCGATACGGGAACAACTCTTTCGGATGGTCACTCCTGATGGCTCGACGACTCGTATCCCTGGGAGTCCATCTCGTCCAAGTTAATCTTGGTAACATGGGCACATGGGATCTACATGGGAATGCCTTTCCGCTAGCCAAAAACTTCCTGTTCCCACCCACGGACCGGGCGATTGCCGCCCTCATTGACGATCTCGCAGAATCAGGTATGTTGGATCAAACCATGGTCGTGATCGCCGGCGAATTTGGTCGCACACCGCGAATCTACAATGAGCATCCCAATATTTACAAGACAGCTGGCAGAGGCCACTGGGGGCCATGTCAAACGGTGATGATTACAGGTGGCGGTGTGGCAGGCGGTCGTGTGATCGGTTCTTCGGATCGGAGCGGTGCCTATCCCGCTTCCGACCCTCAGACACCCGAGAACTTTGCTGCGACCATCTATCATGCCCTGGGCATTCCGCGCGATGCTCACTGGCACGACATTGTCGGTCGTCCCTACCCGGTTTACCTCGCTGACCCGATTGGTGGACTGTTCACCTGATTGGCAGACATCCGTACTGATATTAGAATGAAGCGCACGGGTGTAAAGCGAGCTTCAAGTAAGCAGATAGATGGAAGAAGGACTTTGGACTCACAACAATAAACGGTTGGCGTTCAAATGGCCGGTGGTGAATGAAGCAGATCGGCAACGACCTGCGCCTCGGTCAACGTTGAATCCGTTAGTGTTTCGTTACGTCCATGGTGCGGGTATGTCAAACGTGTATGGTCCAGTCCCAACTGATGCAAAAGTGTCGCGAACATGTCATTGACGCCCACCCGGTTTTCAACGGCACGGTAGCCAACCGGATCCGTCGCACCATGCACGTAGCCCCTGCGAAAACCACCGCCTGCCAGCAGCATCGTAAACGCATTTCGATTGTGGTCTCTCCCCGCCCCGTTCTGTGAAACAGGAAGACGACCAAATTCGCCCCCCCACATGACAATCGTTTCATCCAACAGGCCACGTTGTTTCAGATCCTGGATCAAGGCGGCCGTCGGAAGATCGGTTTTGGCAGCGATATCCCCAATTTCTTTACGAGAGTCTTTGTGACTGTCCCACGGGTTACCGGGAGCCGGAAACACCTGAACGAAGCGAACACCGGATTCGACAAGTCGGCGTGCCATTAAACATCGGCGACCATAGCTCTGAGTTACCGGATTTTCCAGGCCATAGGCTTTATGGGTTAACGCCGATTCCCGGGAAAGATCGAAAACACCGTCAGCAGCCAGTTGCATACGTGCTGCCAGTTCATAGTTACGAATGCGGGCATCCAGAACCGATTCATCGGGATAGTCACGGCGATGCAATTTGTTCAGCCGTGCGAGCAACTGCAAATCATCCACCTGGGAACCAGAAGGCACGCTGTCCGGTGGACGAAGGTCGGGAACCGGTTCTCCCTCGCTGCGTATTTCCGTACCTCTAAAAACAGCGGGCAGCCATCCGTTCTGCCAAAGCGTCGCCCCCGTTCCCGGATACCCTTTCGGATCACGAAGAACGACGAAAGACGGCATATTCTGATTCTCCGAACCCAATCCGTAGCTGATCCAGGCCCCCAACGTCGGGCGTCCAGGAAAAATCTTACCGGAAGTGAACATTACCAGGGCTTCGGTATGGTTGTTGTGACCGGTATGCATCGAGCGGATCATACATAACTCGTCAGCAAGTCCCGCCATATGCGGCAAGGCAACTGACATGTCCATCCCACATTCACCATGACGTTCAAAGTCAAACGCAGGCGCCAGCAGCATATTCGTTTCACTTCCTGGCTGAAACATTTCGACTTTTTCGTGATAGACCTTACCCGCCAGGCTGAACAGTTCTGGTTTGGGATCGAACAGGTCCACTTGACTGGGACCACCGGGCTGCATGAGCATGATCACCGATTTAGCGCGTGGCTGAAAATGTCCGTTCCTAGGCACCACGTCGTTTAAACGCAAAGGGTCAGCCGCAGGAGTCTCATCCGCCAACAGACACGAAAGTGCCAGTGACCCGAATCCCAGTCCGCTCATCTCCAGTATTCGTCGGCGACTTAAGAAACCGCTCCGAACAAAATCTGTCACGACGTTCCTCCCGGTAGATCGCTACAACCTTCGATACACTTCAACATGATCATGGGACATACAGAAACTCGCTGCAATTCAACAGAACATGACACAAGTGGTTCAGTGCCAGTTTGTCACGTTCTTGATTTGCTGGCGACGATTTCAGATAACGCTGTTCCTGTTTTGTTATCAATTCCTCGCTCCAGGTCATTTCTTTCGAATCAGGTGGGCGCCCCAGTGCCAGCAGGAATGCGCGTTGGATTCGATCTCGTCGAGAACCACGCTTTGTTTCGCTTTGAACGCGCCGCGAAAAAACTTCTGCCTGATGATAAAGAAACGGATTATTCAGCAACATCAATGACTGTGAAACCGCTGGAGCCTGTTTCCGTTGAAGGCATGGCCCCGTAACTTCCGGCTGATCGAACACATCCAGAATTGAAAGGTGATAGCGATGGCGAGACAGAACATAGACGCTGCGCCTCCACTTGCTGGAAGGAGTCGCCAATAAGTCCTGCTTAATGTGAACGGTCCCGTCTTCTGTCGGAGCGTGCATTACCGGTGGACCTCCAACAGAACGATCCAGCAATCCGCTGGTAGCGAGAATACGATCGCGAACGATTTCTGACTCCAAACGACGCAGCGGCATCCGCCACAACAACAGATTGTCCGGGTCTTCTTCAACAGCCACTCGTTGGTTGACATTCCCATAATTAGATTCTTGACGATAAGCCGTTGAGGTCACCAGGAGTCGCACTAACGGTTTCACTTGCCACTGATCGCCTATGAATTCCATGGCAAGCCAATCCAATAGTTCGGGGTGTGTCGGACGTGCCCCAGATGCCCCAAAGTTATCGGATGTCGCCACAATGCCCCGCCCGAAAAGTTGCTGCCACACGCGATTCACAAAAACGCGGGCCACCAGTACTCCGGCGACAGAGTCAGGATTGACCAATCGCTTCACTAATGCGAGCCGGCGGCCACTTGCTCCTGAATAGGGTGGGACCGCTTCTAAACCGGCCTGAGACTCCGATGCCGCCAACACTTGTAAAATGCCCGGTGTTACTTCATGGCCTGGCGTTTCGTGATTCCCTCGCCGGAGCAGGTAGGTTGGTGGTGGAGACTCGACATCATATACCGCCTGGATCATCCCCCAGGATCGCCGCTCTGAATCCAATTCACGCGTTTTCTTCTCCAGTTCAACGTCCGCCTCTCGAACTTTCGGGGCCTGTGAGGCACGAACCTCCTCTAAACTAACCTTCAATTTGTCATCGTGAAGCATCAATAATTGTTTCTGACGTGCATTTCGTTTTTCTGGAGCGGTCGCTAACGCCATTTTGCATTTTTCTCGGACGCCCTCTGGAACCATCGCCAGTTTTGCCACCAGCAATCTCTCGCGAACTGGCTTGCGCATGGCTTCCAGTTGCATCTTAAATTGAGAAATTCTCTGGGTAATCGACTCATTGTGTGACTCGATTCGCAATTTGTGAACAGGAGAGACATCAGGAATTTCGCGTGCCGCTGGCTGAAGCCACGACTGTGGGTTATAGGCCGGTGTAAAAACTGAAAGCAGGCGATAATAATCCTCATGAGGGATCGGATCATATTTATGGCTATGGCATCGGGCACATCCCACAGTTAATCCCAGGACACTACCCAGACTTGTTTCCAGAGTCCGCTCCAGTACCGCATGTCGAATGTCAGCGGTATTAAGTTCCGTCTGCAACGTTTCATCGGGCGCTGTTCGAAGAAAACCGGTAGCGATCAATAAGTTTCTCTGATCCTGAGTGAAGGTATCCTGTGTCCGCCAGTCGAACAACTCGTCTCCAGCAAATTGTTCAATCAGAAAACGGTCGTAGGGCTTGTCGGAGTTAAATGCGCCGATGACATAATCCCGATATCGCCATTTGCCTTTACCCAGCTTGGTTATGGTTGCGTCTGTGTCGTCTCCAATCGTGTCCGTGTACCCAACCACGTCGAGCCAATGGCGTCCCCAGCGTTCACCAAAATGATGTGATCCCAGTAATCGATCCACGAGATTCTCGTAGGCATCGGTTGCCCCATCGTCGACAAAAGCATCGATTGATTCCGGTGTTGGTGGCAGTCCAATCAAATCAAGATACAACCGGTTGATGATGGTCCGGCGGTCGGCATCGGCCGAAAAGCTCAGCGACTGTTTGTCCAGCTCTCGAAGAAGAAAGGCATCCACGGTAGTTCGTTTCCGATCACGGGCCAGTGGTTCTGGTAAGTTGATTCCGGCGGGCCTGGTAAAGGACCAAAATTTTCGGTCCTCATCGGAAACCAAGGAACGTTCGCTATCGGAAGCCCGACCGACCGCATTCGTTGCCGCACCACTGTCTATCCAATATCGGACGTTGTCTATCTGTACCTTCGTAAGTGGCAACTCACCTTCCGGAGGCATGGATCCATCCAGTATTCGCCTATATATCAGGCTTTTCTGGGCCACGCCTTTGATAACTGCAGGACCACTGTTACCTCCTTTCAGCATTAAGGCAACACTTCTTAAATCGAGGTCTGCCTTGCGCGATTCCAGGCCATGGCATTTCCAGCAGTGTGCGGTAAGTATCGCCTTAACCTGTTTTTGAAAATGAAGTGGTTTCCGGTCTTCTTGTGTCTGAAAGTCATCCGCTGCGATGGCACGAAAGCATACCACACAGAGGGTCACAGACCACATAAGTCCGATCGTGACCAGCATGCGTTTTTGATCGCGGAATACTCCCAGGAACATTACTCCACCCGTTATCAAGACTGAAAAACCGAAGGTTATGGATTCGATTTTCGTGACCGGCTAAACATGACTATTCGAGGTTTGCAACCCCACAAGACTTATTTACAGGTGTTCGACAACCACCAGACAAATGCGATATCGTTACGCATTCGAAACACGGGAAACTGCCTTCAGGAAATCGCTGCGATTGACTGGCTCAGGAAAGTATCGATTGAACATCGGTGTATTCAACATTTCGGAAAATTCGAGTTGAAGTAGCCGATCTGCAATCGCTCCCCTCCTGCCATCCATCACTTTATATTAGTTCTAATATTTTAACACAGCTAGAAGAATAGATCAGCTCCCTCAAAAAACCGAACACCACACCAAAGAGAAACGGACTAGAAAGGTTACACACGATATGCACTACGCAGGAATAAACAGCTGAAGGCATCTGCACAACCCGATGATTACGTTTGTCACTGCCAAATAAACGTCAATTGGAAATAAATCTAAAAGACATTGCTTCCGTTAGTCCACGGAAGGAAGCTGATATCAGGACACGACCTTTAAACGGCACACCGCTTACGGTATATTAAAGGCACTTAGTCTCTCGTATCGTGTCTGATAAAAAGGTGCGGTAGTCATGATCACCATGCTGGGAAGTTCGCGAAAATGCTGTGACGGAATTGACCGTCGTGAGACCCTTCAGGCTGGCAGCCTGGCAATGATGGGCAGCCTGTTTGGCATTCCAGGTAACATTGCAAGTGCCGTCAATACTCTGAAGCCGACACGCAAAAGCAAAGCGAAAAATGTCATCGTGCTCTACCTCCTGGGTGGTGCTCCCACGCAGGACATGTTTGATATGAA
>CAXEIY010000098.1:0-26007 GCA_963996245.1 uncultured Planctomycetia bacterium
AGACCATTCACACTGCGGGTCAGGGGATGAGGCACATAGATGGCGGGCTCCCGAAGAGGAGTCATAGATACCTCATTGCCGTTATCTGTTTTCGCGGGGACACCATATCGTGAATTGGGAATCAGGTGATTAATTTCATTAAAGGTATTCTGGACTCCCTGGTTATCCGTAAAGAAGATGGCGCCCTCAAGATTTCTATTAATTCCCGCGGCGAACCGAAGACCACTGGCGACGTCATCAATTTCACCGTTTGAACGAATCCGTAAAGCATGGCCCCGCAGAAAACTTGCGTTATCAGGACGATCTTTCTGCTGGTAGTCACTTCCAAGTGTGACATAGTACTGGTTCCTGTCATCTCGAACCAAGCCGAATGTCCAATCGTGATAGTTGTCGTTGTAGCCCCAACCAGTTGCGATCACCTTTGTTCTGTCGGCACGACCATCTCCGTCATGATCGATCAATTCCAGCAATTCAGGCTTGTGGCTGACGATTACTGAATTACCCTCTGTTAACACTCCAAAAGGTGCAGCGAGATGATCACTGAATGTTTTCCAGGTATCTTCCCATCCATCACCATCTTGATCCGTTGCAAGGAAGACTTCACCTTTCAGGGAACAGACCACAGGGGTCCCATCGGATCGGAAAGCAATGGCAGTGGGCATTACAAAGGAAGGCAGCGGTAATCGTGTAACCTCAAACCCTGGGGCAACCTCAAGGGCAACGGGCGACGACTCATTTGAAGTTTGCGGAATCGTTTCAGCATGGGAAATAGCGTCTGGACGGTTTGTTACCGTCAGGGGGGCGGTGTCGGTGAGATACTGGAGATTGATGGTGTACACCGCTGGATTCCGGCCCTGTGTTTGTTTTCGAAGGGAGAGTCCGTATGCCGCCAGGTTCGGATCGGTTTTCTGAATCGAGGAAACGCGCTTCCAGTTGATATTACTGACAGATCTGACGTGATAGTCACCTAGGGGGCCATTACCTGTCAAAACCGAAAGGTCTTCGTTTTTCAATGGTTCAGAGGAGGAAGGCGAGCGGGATTCCTGTCGGCCCATCTCTTGGAGGATCAGAACTTCGTAACCCTTTGGTACACCGGTAATAGATAAATTGCGAGAAAAACCATGTTGGCCGGACAGATGTATTGGTCGGATACGTTCCTTGACGTGGATCCATTGTTTTTCGAGAAATCGTATTCGATAAGAAAAGTGAACTTGTTCATGCTCGATTTCCCATCCTTCGAGCCAACCTACGGTTTGTCCTTTTTTCTCTGCGAAAATTAATGTTCCGTCATCGCGTTTGCTTAGGGCCACTGTCGCAAGACGGGGTAAGTGAGTCCATACGGGTAAGCCTGCAGGTTCCCACATCCAGATCTTTCCCTGTGTCCTCTCGTGGGCAAAATCACCCAGCCACCAGCTGCGCAGAGACATGGTTTCGAGATCAAACAGAAAATTATTGCGATTTGGCAGCGCCAGCGACAATCCTCGAGCGCACCAGGAACTACCTGGAGGCGCTTCATGCATCACATCACGAAGGACGACGCTACGATCATCTTCGCGGAGTGAAAGGATGTTCTCAGCCCATTGTTTATCACTGGGAATGACAAATGAGGAATGGTTAAGTGATTGCCACAGGGCTTCTACTTGTAGTCCTAAATCGCTTTCTAATACACCAGGTACGGCAACGTTAACCGCGGGCATTTCCATGCCGACCACCATACGGGTTGGATTGTTAAGCCACCTTCGGAACCAGGATTGACGGAGACGTTTTCCCAGTTGAAGGAGATCGGATCCACGAGCATTAGCGGCAATACCCTCTGGACGATGTCTACCCAGTGTATGGCAGGACATGCAGCCAAACCCACGACTTGAAACAAGTTGTTGGCCCGCGTTCAGCAGGTTTGCGTCGTTTTTGTCAGGAAGCCGGGGGGCTGTTTTTACCAGAGGACTTTCTGTTAATTGCAGACGATCGTGACGAACGAAGAAATCTGTCATGGCGTGGAGTGCTTCTGGAGAGTGGCGAAATCGGGGCATACGGATTTTCAGCCAGGGACGGTGTGGTGTCGTTCCGCCTTGAATCAGTGATTGTAAAACGGGGGTATGAAATTTGTCACCGATCGCGTTTAACGACGGAGCCTCAGAGAGCGCACGCTGCTGGACATGTTCAGGAAGATCCGGGAGACCGGTATCCTTTTCTTGAGAGATGATCGTCAGACCCGATTCCAGCCCACGGCTATGGCAATTCAGACAGTTGCTTTCTTGTATCAATTGTCGGCCCCATTCATAAGTTCCAGCCAGTACGTGTTGTTCTGGAAGTCCACGGATAAAGAGCATGAGGGATTTGCGTTTTAGAGGGTTGAGTTCGAAGCCGGGTTGTTTGGCGGATCGCTTAGCGGAGTTCAGACATCCTTGGATTTCTGAGGTCGCTTCGATTCTGAGGCGAGGCAATAGCATAGGGGGGCGGATGCCCGGGATCGTGTGGCATGCAGCACAGCGAAGTTCGTGAAGCAGTTTTTTCCCGTATGCGATCGTGTCGTTTGTTTCGGGATTGGCTTTGTCGGGTGAGGGTTGCGCGGATGACGGAATGTCGGCTGCGCGGTGATATAGATACGCAGACAGGTCTGCGATTTCTTCATCAGCCAGATCAAAAACAGGCATTCGGTGAGATCGATTGAGAGCTGCAGGGTTACTCAGCCAAGGCTGCAGAAATGAAAAAGGTCGTTTTTCAGCAAGACGGTCCAGACTGCCACCATCGAATAGCGAGCGTGTTCCCTTTTCTTCTGCTTTATGGCAGGCCAGACAACCCAGGGACTGAAAATGTTCACGGCCCTGCTGGACACTTCCGGTGTTTGTGTCTGGTGAAGGTCCTTCGACAGGTGTACTTACGTATTTCAGATAGTTGGAAATGGCAATAATTTCTGCGTCAGATAAATCAAAAGAAGGCATGCGTGTTTCGGGATCCATGGTTTTTGGAGATTTTAACCATTGTGATAGCCATTCGGAATTCAGGGTATCGGAGACATGTTCCAGGGCGGGTGCGGGAAGAGATTTACGTGACGGGGACAGATCATGGCAGGCTGCACATCGGTAGGAACGGATTTGCTGTCGCCCTGTTTCAAAATCAGATTTTGTTTGAACGGTATCGGACGAGTGAAAAAACCATTGCGAAGTAATGGGTTCAAGGGAAAAATGATTGGACTGCCAATAAAGACCGATTTCGGCGGTTGGTTCTGTTTTTTCAAATACAAGTTGGAACGCATGGTAACCCCGTTCCAGTGAAAGGTGGCCACTTTGAAGCCAACGCATTTCTGATGCATGGCCTTCTACAATATTTTTATTCCCGATTGAGAGACGGGCTTTGCCAATCACCCGTAGGTGCAACTGATAGGTGCCTGTCTCTGGAATGGACAAAGTGCCTTGCCAGGTCACTCGGAAAAGACCCTTTGGGATGCGTAAATCGGGACTGGCTTTGCGCCAGCTGAACTGAACATCGGAATCAATACGTACGTGTCGGGATAATTCATCGAAGGGAGGAGTAGCATATTCCGCAATCAGTCCTGAGTTGAGAGTTCTATTATCTTGAAATGAGAATGTATCATTCGCTGATGCAGGGGTTTCGACTGGCTGCACCACGACGAATAATAGAACGATCAAGAATTGCACTCGACGAATTGCAGCGATCATGGCCTGTCCTTTAAGACGAGGTGTTTGGCAAAATATGGGTTGGTGACAGGGATTGATAGGATCTCTGTTCGTGGAATGGGCCCCTACATCCTACAAGATGGGGATGTGTACTTCATACAGAACCCGGTCGCTAAATCGAAATGAAATCGAAATCCGAAACTGTTAACAGGAAGGAAATCGCAATGAAACACTGGATAAGGGTCGTGTTGTGTTGCATGTTTATGAGCGGAAAAATTATTGCCGTGGAACCGGTAGATGCGGACATACTACTTCAAGGAGGAACCATCTTTGATGGTTCAGGTGGTCAGCCGTATGTTGGTGATGTTGCCATTTCCGGCGACCGCTTGATTGCGATCGGCAGTTTTGAATCTGGACAGTTCGGACGAGTGATCGATTGTAAAGGACTCAGTATCTGTCCCGGTTTTATTGATTTGCATAACCATAGTGATCAAACCCTCCTGGAGTCTTCCACACGTGCCAATACCAATTTCGTCCTTCAGGGCTGTACCACGATTGTCACTGGCAATTGTGGCTCTGGTCATGTTGATGTTCGGAAGTATTTAAACCAGATCGAAACCTTCGGTGCCGGGACCAACGTGATTCATTTGTTACCCCATGGGGCGCTGCGCAAACAGGTATTAGGCACTACGGATCG
Source organism: uncultured Planctomycetia bacterium (assembly GCA_963996245.1). GTDB lineage: Bacteria > Planctomycetota > Planctomycetia > CAXEIY01 > CAXEIY01 > CAXEIY01. The sequence goes on from CAXEIY010000098.1 coordinate 4,336, forward strand.
TCCTCCTACGGCAAAAGAAATGCAGCAGATGAAGCAGCTCGCTGGGGAAGCCATGGAAGCTGGAGCATGGGGAATGTCAACCGGTCTCATCTACGTTCCGGGGGCGTATGCATCCTTGGAAGAGATAGTAGAAATAGCCCGAGTCATTGCTGCGGGAAATGGAATTTATGCTAGTCACATTCGTAATGAGGCGATGGAGCTGTTGGATGCTGTTAACGAGGCTTTGCAGATTGGTCGTATGGCACAGCTTCCTGTGCATATATCTCATTTTAAATCGAGTCAGCCAAAGGCCTGGGGACTGGTTCGAAACGCGGCAGAACTCATTCAGAAGGCCAGGGATAATGGTCAACTTGTTACAGCAGACCAGTATCCCTATATCGCATCCAGTACATCTCTGGAAGCTATGCTTATTCCGACAGACGCCCGCGCTGGCGGACGAAAAAAGTTTCTTGATCGCATGAAGTCTCGTGAGTTTTCAGAAAAGATCCGGCGTCATATCCATAAAACTTTGGAAGGACGAGGAACGCAGGCACCTATTCGAATCGCGCGCTACCCGGCACGTACGGACTGGCTGGGTCTTTCGATTAGGGAAATCGCGAAACAACAAAATCAGGATACATCGGATATTGTCTTTCAGATTATTCGCAAGGGGGGAGCTTCGGTTGTGAGTTTTGGAATGCAGGAAGAAGACGTTCGTTTTGTGATGCAGCTTCCCTGGGTAGCCACTGCCTCAGACGGCCGCGCCTATATACCGGCAGGAGATAAGCCTCATCCCAGGAGTTATGGAACCTTTCCTCGCAAGTTGGGTTATTATGCCAGACAGGAAAGAGTACTTTCAATGGCCAGCGCCATCCGAAGCGCGACTCAACTCCCAGCGGATATCTTAGGTTTAACCAGTCGTGGTAGTCTGGTTTCAGGAAACTACGCAGATGTGGTGGTTTTTGACAGCAAGCAAATTCTGGATCAGGCCACTTTCATCAAGCCACATCAATACTCACGCGGGATTTCTTTTCTTTTCATCAATGGTCAATTGGCGGTGTCAGATGGGATTCCCACCGGAGCGTTACTGGGCCGGGCACTTAGGCCTGAAGATAAATGAACTGTTGCACTCATGAATCGTTTGAAAACGGCACCGGGGATCTGGAATCAGTAAGCAATTCCTGAAACAGCCTCCAAAGGGGCAGTTGAAAAAAATTGCATATAAAAAGAAAACCCTTCCTGCTACGACTAGGAGGCTGTAGTCCAGGAAGGGTTTTGGTTTGGATAGTTGTAAGGTGTTTTGTATTAGTCACTTACGGAATCACATAGGGGGTAGCTGTGTGATTCCCTTACTCCTGTCTCAAGGTCTATACGCTGTGGGCATGCTGTTGGTTCGCCTGAATTCATCTTTTTTTTTATAAACTCAGCCGTTCAGACAGTTCACTAACGCAGTTCTCCCGCGGAACGCGCCATTGTTCACAGGAATCGCGGTCCCGAAAGGTTACGGTTCCATCATCAAGCGTTTGGCTGTCAATTGTCACACAGAACGGAGTTCCTGCTTCGTCCTGACGGCGATATCGACGACCGATGGCGCCTTTTTCATCATAAAAGGCCATCCATCCGGCCCGTTTGATGTCACGCTGGATATCCATGGCCAGTTCCGGCATGCCATCTCTTTTCACAAGTGGGAAAACAGCGGCTTTGATCGGAGCTAATCTTGGGTGAAACTTCATAATGGTTCGCTTCTGGAGTTTGCCTTTTTCATCAGGGATCTCGTCTTCTGTATAAGCTTCACACAAAAAGGCGAGTACCGATCGGTCAACGCCTGCGGACGGTTCGATGACAAATGGTGTGAATCGCTCCCGTGTGGCTTCGTCAAAGTAGGTGAGGTCCTTACCGCTATGTTCAGCGTGTTGTTTTAAGTCGAAATCGGTTCGATTAGCGATGCCTTCCAGTTCACTTACGCCAAATGGAAACCGGTACTCAACATCAGCACACCCGCGCGCATAGTGAGCGAGTTCATCACTATGGTGATCCCGGAGTTGAAGTCGATCACTTTTTAGTCCGAGGGAGATATACCATTGAAGACGTCGTTCTCGCCAATATCCGTACCATTGTTCTGCGCTGTCTGGCGGACAAAAAAACTCGATTTCCATTTGTTCAAATTCACGGCTCCGAAACGTGTAATTGCGAGGATTGATTTCATTGCGGAACGCTTTTCCCACCTGTGCAATTCCGAAGGGGAGTTTGACCCTCGCTGTGTCGAGCACGTTTTTGAAATTGGTGAAAATGCCCTGTGCGGTTTCCGGGCGTAAATAGGCAACCGAAGAGGCGTCTTCCAGGGCGCCAACGTAAGTCTTGAACATGAGATTAAAAAGACGAGGACTAGTGAGTTCACAATCGGTATGCTCGCCTGCCATTTTCGATGGTTTACGAGGACATGCGGTCTCTTGGACATGGTCTTCTCGAGCCCGGAGTTTGCATGTTTTACAGTCTACCATGGGGTCGTTAAAACCTCCGATATGGCCACTGGCTTCCCATACTTTAGGGTTCTGTATCAGCGCGCTGTCGAGGCCAACAATGGTATAGGGACAGGGAGCACCGGAAACGGTGGTTAGTTCATCATGTCCGGTAACCATGTCGTACCACCAAGCTTCTTTAACGTTGCGTTTCAATTCTACGCCGAGCGGTCCGTAGTCCCAGAAACCATTCAGGCCGCCATATATTTCACTTGCTTGAAAAATAAAACCACGTCGTTTACATAGTGAGACGAGGTCTTCCATGAGATCACTCATGTTGCGCTCCATGGTTAAAAAGGAATTCAGTTGAAAGGACGCTGGGTGATGCAGGGTTTACGATGTGCGAATTATTTCGTAATTCTGGGACAATCGAAAGCGTGTCAACCTGAGCAGCTGTTTCAATGTCTTGGTGCATTCCCAGTTCCAGAAGTGATTTTGCTCCGAGGCTTTCAAAAAGTGCCGCACGAATCCGATGCTTATGCATCTGATAGCTGGCCCAAGCCATTCGTGCCTGATCGTTCATAGAAAAAGTACGGTTTCGGTTCATGAGTTGCGCAATCACGGCACCTGCAAAAAGAGTGTCTTCGAGTGTGATCTGGTTGTTGGTTCCAGAACATACGAGATGAATGGTTCGTGAATCATCCGCTAAAACCTTGCAAAGGGAATTTAAATTCGCAAAAGAACCAATGAGTACGGACTCTGCATGGTGAATTCTATCGAGATTGCGTGTGCCGTTGGTAGAGGTAAAAATTATCCTTTTTTGGGAACAGAGGTCTTTTTTGTATTCCTGAGGCGAATTACCCAGATGAAATCCAGTAATCTTTTTACCGTATCGTTCCCCGCCTAGCAGAAAAGACGAGGATGGACATTGTGCAGCGATCGACTTCGCCTGATCCGTATGAAGGCAAGGTATGATACAATCTGCACCAGCATTCAGCGCGTAGATCATGGTGGTCGACGCACGCAGCACATCGATCATTACGGCTACGCCACCTTGCAGTTGTGGTGGCGTGACAAAATCCGGGAGAAGGTGGACTTGTAGACAAGGGGGTCGCAAAGTCAGAGGTATCTTTCTTTGGCTGAGCATCGGGTGTGTGGGGAACCGGCAAGAATCTTAGGCAGGTGTTCGTTTTGACTCAAGATCGAGTTTTCGAATCATTGCTGATTGAAGAATGTCCGGTACAATTGGGCGGTGAATCTCATTTGGGATAGCCAGGAAGTCGTAACAGGGGAAAAGGTAAATGGCATACAGCGGATTGTCGGAGTTTATTGAAGAGCTTCAGGCGGAGGGGGAACTGATCCGGATATCTGCGGAAGTCGATCCCGTTCTGGAAATAACTGAAATTACCGATCGGATTTCGAAAGTAGAAGGGCCAGCACTTCTGTTTGACAATGTGCGCGGTCATACCATGCCGGTGGTCATTAATTTGCTGGGAAGCACTCGCAGAATGTGCCGTGCTTTAGGTGTGGAGCATTTTGATGAAATGGCGGAACGCATAGCGGCTCTGATCAAGCCGGATGTCCCAGATGGGATAATGGGAACGCTGAAAATGGCCCCGCAATTAGCTCAGTTGACGCATCTTCCACCTAAAATTGTAGAAAGGGGTAGTTGCCAGCAGGTTGTGAAAATAGGAGGTGACGTTGATTTAAACGAGCTTCCAATTCTTCAATGCTGGCCGCTGGATGCAGGAAAATTCATTACGTTAGGACAGGTTTTTACCCGTAGTCTGGAAACCGGGGAACGTAATGTAGGGGTCTATCGCTTACAGTTGAAAGACCGGAATACAACGGGCATGCACTGGCATACGCATCATGATGGCTGCCAGCATTATCTCCAGTACAAAGGGCGTGGTGAACGCATGCCAATTGCGGTTGCTCTGGGGGGGGATCCGGTTTATCCCTTTATGGGTGTTGCTCCCTTGCCTCCCAATACCGACGAGTGTCTTTTTGGTGGTTTTCTGCGGGGCAAACGGGTTGAGTTGGTTCAGTGTCGTACTATTGACATGCAGGTTCCAGCAGACGCTGAGATTGTTCTGGAAGGCTATGTTGATCCGGAGGAACCCCTCGTTGTGGAGGGTCCATTTGGTGATCACACTGGCTTTTACAGTCTGGAGGACCAGTTTCCGTTGTTCCACGTCACGGCGGTTACGCATCGTAGTAATCCTGTATATCCCACAACAATTGTTGGAAAACCGCCCATGGAGGACTTCTATATGGGCAAGGCAGTCGAGCGAATATTTCTGCCTTTGATGAAGTTATTTATTCCGGAAATTGTTGACTATGATCTACCTATGTTCGGCGTCTTTCACAATTTTTGTTTTGTCTCGATTAATAAGACCTATCCGCAGCAGGCTCGAAAGGTAATGAGCGCGATATGGGGATTGGGTCAGATGATGCTGTCCAAAATTATTGTTGTCGTGGATGCAGATGTGAATGTACATGATGCAGATGAGGTCTGGTTTCACGTTGGGGCCCACATTCATCCTGGCCGGGATGTGGTTTTTAATGAGGGGCCGACAGACATTCTTGATCACGCCGCTCCGATTTGTGGATCCGGTCATAAAATGGGGATTGACGCTACCACGAAACTTCCTGATGAAGGTCACCCGCGGCCGTGGCCGCCCCCGCAGATAATGAGCCAGAGCATTAAAGAGTTGGTGAGTGGGAGGTGGTCTGAGTATGGGTTAGGAAACGATCCGGGTGAGACTTGGTAGGGTTGCTGTAAGGGCTCAGCACGGATCTTGCAATCGGGGCATTTCCTGACGGGTGATTGTTTTACAGGTGAGTATGCATTCTGTAGATGGATCCGTGTTCCATGGTTTCTGTTCAGAGGTATCGTTTGAGTGTGATTTGGATGAGGGACGTTCGCTTTTATTCAGATATGTAAGAGACAGGCGGGAAATGGTAGACAAGACTGCCCGGCGTGTTCAAAAGATGTTTTCCGGTGTTGCGCGACATTATGACCGGTTAAATCATCTCCTGAGCCTTAATACGGATCGTTATTGGCGTTGGAAGACGGTGCGTCGAGTACCTCCTCGACACGGTCCTGTTCTGGATGTATGCGCAGGAACGGGTGATCTGGCACTCGGTTATTTTCGTTATACGGAAGGGAAACTAGACATTTATGCGGCTGATTTCTGTCATGAAATGCTGGAAATCGGAAAAGAAAAATCAGGTAAGGCCGGAGCGCTTCAGTGCATGAGATTTATTGAGGCCGATGCGGAGCGTTTGCCTTTTCCAGACAATACATTCGAGCTGGTTTCTGTTGCTTTCGGATTGCGCAACATTGCCGATACGGAGCGAGGATTACGTGAAATGACTCGAGTCTGTCAATCGGGCGGTAAGATTGCTGTTCTGGAATTTTCCATGCCTCGGTTTCCACTCTTGAAAAAAATGTATGCATTCTATTTTCAGAGAGTGTTGCCGTATATAGGGCAGAAGCTCAGTCGAAGTAGCCAGGAAGCCTACCATTACCTGCCTGAAAGTGTATTGGAGTTCCCGGAAGGTGAGCAACTGGCTCAATTAATGCGTCACTGTGACCTCGTGGATGTTCACTGGAATCGAATGACAGCTGGAGTGGTGACTCTTTACTCAGCAACCAAGCCATGAGTGAGACTCATGAGGCGAAGTCGTTATCCAGATATTCCAGTAGTTGTAACGTGTAAAAAATTGTGGAACCGGTTAAGTGTACCGGACGAGCTGGATGGAGATGCTCGTGATCTGATCTTCTGAAGCCGGGTGTGGCACACCGAATGGGATCCCGGTCAACCAGGGATTGCAGCGTGTTTCCTAGTTGATATGGAATTGAAAAGTCGCGTGAGCCGCTTTCTTTGAAAGCTGGTCTGTAACAGTCAATTTCAGGACGTAATTACCGGTGTCGGCCGTTTGCGGAATCTTGAAATTATAGGTATGGAAATAATCCCGCCTTCGACTTTGACAAAAGTCTTCGGTGGGTTCGAATTGTTGTTCCCATATTTGATTTCCCTGATCGTCGAGCAGGGAAATGGTGGACTGGAGTACTGTCCGGAATTGTTTGTTTGCTCTTTCACTGTAAAAGTTGTTCACTTCTGCGTAGAGAAGCACGGGTTGTCCGGCCTTAAATTCATAATTGGGATGACCGGGAAATCGTTCAAAATTACCGAAGCTATGAATTCTCTGGCAGAAGGCAAGATTGGTCACTTTTAACGACGCTGTTTTGCTTAACCGATGAACCGCGTTGAGGAATTGACGTGTTGTTTCGGCAGCTCTGTCACGGAGGTCCGGAATGCTTTCTTTGTCAAGATAATTGCTCAATCCCCAAAGCGTGTTTTTCCAGAATTCAGATTCCGCCGGTGTGATACCTTCTATGGGAATCAGCGCCTTCTCTTCCATCCCGGCCATGAGATACAACATACGCAGGTAGACCTGCATTTCCAAACGGTCTTTTTCAGTGGCTTGGACCAGTTTTGTTTCGGTTTCCTTGATAAGTTGGACGAGCTGTTGTTCCCATCCCCGGGACTGGGATGATAGATTCTCCTCATCAGAGGATTCTGTGGTTGTTGCCGTTGCGTTGGCCTGGGGATCTTCAAATTCGAAATCGACAATCTCATTTTCAAAGTCGGTAGCGGACATGGGCTCTTCATCGAAACCAGCCTGTTGTACCGGTTGACGGGGGTTATCTGGCAGTTGCCCATTTGAGACGGAACTCTGAGAGGGGAATGAGTTGTCAGGAAGAATATCATCATCTGAGCGCTGGCCGGTTTGTGCGCTTGTCCGATTGTCTCGCTGCTGATGTTTGAGTGTTTCTTTCCATACTTTCAGAATGCCCGGCACTAATGCGGGATCGCTGCCATCTACCAGGGCGATGAGTTCCTGATAACCTTCCGGATCGTTTTCGCCGAGATCCTTCAACTCTGCGAGAAGTGCACGCAGGGTGTCCTGATCAATTCCCTCTGTAGAAATGCCGGTTTGCGTTTCCGCTTGTGTGTCACTGGACAATCCGGTTTCATCGATCGCTGCAGCAAGAGGTTCGACGGGCTGATCATCACTTGCTTGGCCACCAAAATAGTCACGCAGAGACGAACACCCTTGTGAACCCGTTAGAATACTAAGAATCACTAACGGGGTTAGCCATTTGTAAACGTACATGAGCTTCCTTGCTTGTCAAATACATCCTGCCCCTGATGGCATGGTTGGCGCATCAGGATTCGGTTTTGTTCACATGTTCAAAGTGGGCAAAAAATACTGAAAATATCAATGTAACGCAACCCCGGGATCAGAATGGTCCTGCATAAAACAGCATGGGGAACATGGGTTTGGATGCGGTTACAGATGAGTGGAAGTTGGGGGCCAAAGATAAGCCGTTGAGATACGACAGTACGGGTAATGGCCAGTGAGGAAGCAAAGGATCTGAACGGATTCTGCAAAAACAGGTAACGGCATGAGGGGGTTGATCATTTGGTATGCTTCGGTACCATTCAAATCACGATGACGTGTGCAGGAGCGGAATCAGACTTCCGGAATCGTTATTTTGGTTTGTTTTCGATGTATTAAAGCTGTGAGGCAAGTGATGTCCAGAAATCACAGGGTATTTTGGTGTGCAGTCATAGGAACGGGCTTCTTTTTAACGGGTTTTGTGGATGCGCGGGAACCGAAATCAAAGGCAACCCTGGGTGATCGGATGATGCAGTCATATCTGGCAGCGGAAACCGAAAAAATAGAAGCGGAATTTCTCCCAATGGTACGTTCCCGTGCGGATTTCGAGTCGATGCGAGGTCGATTGAAACGGGAATACATGGATATGTTGGGCTTGTGGCCCGTTCCTTCAAAAACACCGCTCCATGCGGTTACAACGAGCAGGTTGGATCAGGGAGATTACCAAGTTGAAAACATCCATTTCCAAAGTATTCCAGGACTTTATGTAACGGGTAATCTCTATCGTCCTGCCAGGCTTAATCCTGGGGAAAAACATCCGGCAGTACTCTACGTATGCGGTCACTCCACCCGTGGACGAAATGGTAACAAGACCGCATATCAGGATCATGGGATATGGTTTGCTCAACATGGCTATGTTTGCCTGATCATCGATACTTTACAAATGGGTGAGATTGCTGCTATTCACCATGGGACCTATCGCGAGCAACGATGGTGGTGGCATTCCCGGGGTTATACTTCGGCCGGAGTTGAATGCTGGAATGGGGTTCGTGCCTTGGACTATCTGGCTGCAAGACCTGATGTGGATGTGCAGCGTATGGCGGTGACCGGAATTTCCGGCGGAGGTGCTGCAACGTTCTGGATAGCTGCAGCGGACGATCGAGTTCGTGTAGCGGTTCCCGTAAGTGGAATGGCGGATTTACAGAGTTATGTCACCGACAGAGTCGTGGACGGGCATTGTGATTGTATGTTTCTTTACAACACTTATCGCTGGCATTGGTCAACGATAGCCGCCTTGCTTTGTCCTCGTCCTATGTTGTTTATGAATTCGAATAACGATGCGATTTTCCCGATGGATGCCAATGAACGTGTGATCAATCGCCTGGAAAGGCTCTATGCTTTTTATGGGGCAGGCGACCGAGTTGATTCCGTCGTATCGATAGGAGGGCATGCCTATCGGAGGGATCTTCGAGCGTCAGCGTTTCGTTTTATCAACACCTATTTACAGAATGACAGTTCAGAAGTGAGGGATTCGGAGAGCGGTCTTGCACCTGATGGGGGTGAAAATCCTCGTATTGCATTGGAGAGCTTGAGAGTTTTCCCTGAAGATAACGATATTCCTACGGATCAGATAAACACTCGAGTGGACGAATTGTTTGTGCCGCAAGCAGACGTGACCCTGCCTGGACGTGGCGAGTTTGAATCCTGGAAGCGCAACTTGTTGAAAAAGCTGAAGCAGTACACTTTTCGAGATTGGCCTAATATTGACGGACTCGAACCGGTTCGTTCATCTCAGAAGGGATGGATGTTAGAGAGTACCGAGCAGCATATTTGGGCAGCTAGTAAAGCCATACGTGATCGAGGTACAGACAAATTGTGGATATGGGTCCTGAACCCGGAAGAGGCAGATGTAGCAGAGATCCCTGAATGGGCGGAATCCGTAATAGGGGATGAGGATGTACTGTTGTTTGCTCCTCGGGGTGTCGGTCCCACTGCTTGGGAACGAAGGAATCCACCCAATACCGTCGAACGATCATTGGCTCTGATCGGACGTACGGTTGACACTGGACGTGTACTGGACGTGTGCGTTGCTGTTGCGCGCCGAGCTGGTGAAAGCGGGAAACAGATTGGATTGATGGGACGCGCAGAGGCGGGAATTGTTGCTGCTTATGCTTCGCTTTTGATGCCGAAGGTCCATTCCATTGTGGTTTCCGATCCACCATCCACGCACTTGCCATCACCGCGGTTTTCTGAAGGAGGTCCTCATTTGCTTAATGTGACCCGGGTTTTAGATATTCCTGAGGCTTTAGGAATGCTGGCACCGCGCAAACTCATTCTTCTCGGAGGGGACTCTGTTTTTCAGAGGACACACAAGATTTATCAACTTTCGGGGTTTGCTGATAGTTTAGACTGGTCCCCTTAGTCTCAGCGAACCGCGAAAGCCATTCTCATTTCATGCCAGACCGCTGTTCTAGAATGAATCAGGTTATCTGCTTATTGAAACAGGAATCCTGTTGGAGTGGGCGTTCTTTTTAAGTCATGGATGCAAAGGAGCCGGTCAGCGTGGCAAATTTCGAACGACCTCTGGAAGGCGTAGTGCCGATTATTCCCACTACCTTTCACCAGGACGAACGTATTGATTTTGAAGGGATTGCCCGATGTGTGCGCTTCGCGGTCGAATGTGGTGTAGACGCGGTGTGCTTACCTGCATATGGAAGTGAGTTCTACAAGTTAAATGATCAAGAACGACAGCAGGTTGTGGGGACCGCTATAGCGGCAGCACAGGAAAAAATTCAGGTTATTGCTCAGTCCAATCATCCTTCCAGTTATCTGGCAAGTGAACTGGCGAAACGTTATCAGGATATGGGAGCCAGCTTGATTTCGTTTGCGATTCCTCGCACATTTGGATTACGTGAAACGGATGTTTTGGAGTATTGCAAACGAATATGCCAGGCAGTTGAATTACCTGTTCTCATTCAAGACTTCAATCCTGGTGGAGCAACGGTAGGGGCCTCTTTTTCCACCTCGCTGCATGACCTGTGTTCGAATTTTAAGTATCTGAAATTGGAAGAACCCCTGATGTCAGAAAAGGTTCGGGCCATCCGTCAGGCCACGGAAGAACAGGTCGGTGTTCTGGAGGGCTGGGGGGGGATGTATCTGTTAGAACTTGTTCAGGATGGAATTTGTGGTGTCATGCCTGGTTTAGGGGTAGCAGATTTGTTGCAGAAAGTTTGGTGTCATGCCAGGAATTCCAACCTTGATGATGCCATGGAACTTTTCCAGAATATATTACCGCAATTGGTTTTTACGCTTCAGAATATGGAGTTTTTCCTTCATATGGAAAAGGAACTGCTGGTTGCCCGTGGGGTACTGGACGCTTCTTCGAGGACGGTACGCAAGGCGACCTGGACGCCAGATAAGTCTTCTTTGGACCATGGCACATGGCTCAATCAGCGACTGGTGAAATTAGTCGAATCGGGAGCGTGATTATCGTGACAGGGAAAATCGGCAATTCCGGGTTGTCAAGATATCAAATAGCGTGACGAACGGTCTTTATGTGGGAGCTGTATCCTATTTCTGCATATGGAGTTGTGGAGATTGGAAAGCGATTTCATATTTGGTGGATCGCTTGCCGGATCAGGGTAATTCTGGTATGATACCACGGTGTTGAAGAAACCGTTTTCTCACCTTAAATCACCCTTTTTTCCGGATTTCTCCGGAAGCGGTTTGAAGGTGGGAAATATAGAAGGAAATAGATGAGAAGGACAACTCGCCGAGCACCCTGTGATTGGTCACCGATACGGTGTGAATGTGACCCGGTGGAGATGACGGAGACCCACAATGAAGGTCAGATGTAATCGTGATAGTCTTTTGTCGGCATTTCAGATGGCCAGTTCTGTGGTTCCAGCTCGGAGTCCCAAGCCGATTTTGCAGAACGTGAAATTCAGTGCAACTTCGTCTGAATCTTTGATCATGGCAACAGATCTCGAAGTGGGTGTTCGCTGCCAGATTGAAAAGGTGGATGTTGATCAGGGAGGGGAAGCGATTCTACCTACCCAACGCGTCATTTCCATTCTGCGTGCCTTGAGTGATGACGAGGTGGAACTTTCCAATGACGGTTCACAGACCCAGCTGGCGGGGAAGCAGAGTCAATTTGAACTGTTATCAGACGATCCCGGCCTCTTTCCGGAAATTCCTGTTTTTGAAGAAAAAAAAACATTTCATGTGATCGCATCACGGTTGATGCGCGAATTGATTCGCAGGACGGTCCTGGCGACAGACGTGGAAAACACACGTTATGCTTTGGGAGGGGTGCTACTCGAATTATCCGATAATCAGATTCGTTTAGTTGGTACAGACGGACGTCGCTTGGCGATGGCAGAAGGGCCGGCAGAAGGGAAAGGCGGTCACAAAACCAGTGAGTCACCTCACGTGGTCCCTACGAAGGCAATGCGACTGCTGGAAAGAGTATTGCATAATGATGACTCTGAGATTGCGATGCACTTGAAAGCGAACGAAATGATTTTACGTACGCAACGCGCGACCGTATACAGTCGCTTGGTAGAGGGCCGTTTTCCGAAATACCAGGATGTGATTCCCAAGGAGGCCAATCGGACAGTTGAGTTTCTTGCAGCTCCGATGCTGACAGCTGTAAAACAGGCTGCCATTGTTACCAGTGATGAGAGTCGAGGAGTGAAATTTCATTTTGAATCAGGGCAGCTGGTGCTTACTGCGAAAACGGCAGAGGTCGGACAGTCTCAGGTAACCCTTCCTTTAAGTTATGAAGATGATGCGATTCAGATCAGTTTCGACCCTCGCTATATTTCAGATTTTCTGGGTGTTCTGGATCCGGAAACCTCGATCACAGCGGCTTTTGCTGGTGACAATGCAGCATCGTTATGGAAAACAGATGACGGATATAGCTACGTGATTATGCCCCTGACAACGGAGCAGTAATTCGAGTGACTGCCGTGAAGAGAATCCGGGGACCGCGAGCTTTACGTGACGTGTTGGCTGAGGTGTTTACGAGGCGCGGCCTAGCTGCCGTCCATTCGGATGATCAGTGGCAGGAGATATGGGGTGAGTTGGTGGGAACATCGATTGCAGGGCATACCCGAGTACTCGGTGTTCGCAATGGAGAGCTGGAAGTAATCGTTGACAATTCTGTGCTTTTACAGGAGCTGTCGATGTTTCGTTCTAGGGCACTTCTCCAGCAAGTGCAAAGGCGTATGCCAAAAGTGCGGATAAAAAAAATTCGCTTTCGTGTTGGCCCTGTTGAGTGACGGACTGGTTTAGTCCGGCTGTTTCTAGGACGAAAGTGCTAATAAAAGGACGTCTTTCAGGGAGATGCCTTTGCGGATGACGTTTCACTTGCGAATAGGTGGTGCACGGAATGGTCGATTCTGAAGATCAGAACCAACGAGAAGAAAAAAAAGTTAACGGGCTGGATGAGTATACAGGGAAACTAGTCCGAGTGCTTGAAGGTATTGAGGCTGTCCGTAAGCGGCCTGCGATGTATATCGGTGATACGGGTCAAAGAGGGCTCCATCACCTGGTATACGAAGTGGTAGATAATGCGATCGACGAAGCGATGGCCGGTTTTTGTGAATCGGTTCGAGTGACACTGCACACGGATGGGAGTGTGTCGGTTGCCGACGATGGTCGTGGCATTCCAGTGGATCTTCATCCTACCGAGCAGCGGTCAACACTCGAAGTAATCATGACCAAGTTGCATGCAGGTGCCAAGTTTGAAGGTCGTGGCTACAAAGTCTCGGGAGGTTTGCACGGTGTGGGTGTCACGGTGGTTAACGCTTTGAGTGAAGAGTGTTCAGTTGAGGTTCATAGAGACGGTCATGTCTGGCACCAAACGTATCAAAGGGGAATCGTGTCATCGCCTGTTGAAAAAGGTGAACCATCGAGTCTTACGGGAACTACGACAACCTTTTTACCAGACACAGAGATCTTTTCGGTTATAAAGTTTGAGTACAAGATTCTTCAGAAAAGGTTACAGGAACTAGCGTATCTGAATAATGGATTGCGTATTTTCCTTAAGGATGAGCGGGAAGAAAGAGAAGAAGAATTTTACTATGAAGGTGGTATTGTTGATTTTGTTCAATATCTCAACAAAAGCGGCGCTGTTCTGCATGAGAAAGTATTTGTCTGCAGGAGAGAACTGGAAGACGTATTTGTAGAAGTGGCTTTTCAGTATGGCGACAGCTATACCGAAAACGTCTACTCGTATGTGAATAATATCAACACGATTGAGGGCGGGACACATGTCAGTGGATTCCGTACTGCTTTGACTCGAGCGATGAATCAATACGGAAAGAAGCAAAATGCCTTTAAGGATGTGATACCGAGCGGTGAGGATTTCAGAGAAGGTATTACCGCAATTGTCAGTGTCCGCGTTTCAGAACCTCAATTTGAAGGACAGACTAAAACAAAGCTAGGCAATGGTGAAGTTGACGGGATTGTGATGACGGTGGTGCATGATGCACTAGGTAAATTTCTTGAAGAAAATCCGTCTACGGCGAAAAAAATAATTCACAAAGGGATTATTGCGGCTGAGGCGAGAGAAAGTGCTCGCAAAGCCAGGGAGTTGACACGGCGAAAAGGTGCTTTGACCTCATCAAGTCTCCCGGGAAAATTACGTGATTGTCGAACCAAAGACATGGAAAGCAGTGAGCTTTTCTTGGTGGAAGGAGATTCTGCTGGAGGGAGTGCTGATTCCGGAAGGAATAGTGAATTTCAGGCCGTTCTTCCGTTACGAGGTAAGATATTAAACGTGGAGAAGGCACGTCTTCCCAAGGTTCTCGCTAATGAAGAAATAGGCCACATTATTACGGCTATTGGAGTTGGTGTCGGCGAGGACGAAGATCCCACCAAACGTCGCTATGGTAAGATCGTGATCATGACGGATGCCGATGTTGATGGGAGCCACATTCGTACCCTGTTACTCACATTTTTTGTTCGACAGATGCGCCGTCTTATTGAAGATGGTCATATCTATGTTGCACAGCCACCCCTTTACCGTGTGCGCCAGAAAAAACGTACTCGTTATATCAATGCAGACGAAGAATTACGTCAGGAACTGATGGAACGAGGGCTTGAAGGTGCTCGACTGAAGTGTGGAAGCGAGTGGGAATTAGAAGGGGACCGTCTGGAAGAACTAGTTGAAGTTCTGAACGATCTCGATGATCCACTTCAGTCGCTGGAACGTCGTGGTGTCGATATTAAAGAACTGTTCGATCATCGTGAACAGGATACTTCTTCGTTACCGGTATTTCGGATTTTCATGGATGGAAAGGAATTCTGGTTCACATCCAGAGAAACGTTGAATGACTTTATTCGAGACCGTTCGGTGACATCAGAATCCTCTGATCCGGAGCATGAAGATGTTGGGGGGAATGGAAATTCCTCTGGTTTCAAGATTTCAGAATTTCATGAAGTGCGTTCGCTTAACAAGGCGTTGGAAAAACTCTCTAGTTTTGATCTGGATGGGGCTGATCTGATTTCTGTTGAAGAGTTGAGTGACGATGCCGAATCGCGTTTCAAAATGACGATTGGAGATGAGTCGCTTGATCTGACAGGCATCCGAGATATTCTTCCTGCCGTGCGTCGGCGTGGCGAACGGGGTTTGTCGATTACACGTTTTAAGGGATTAGGTGAAATGGATGCCGAAGAGTTATGGGAGACAACGATGGATCCGGAACGACGGATCCTTCGCCGGGTTCGCATTGACGAGGCTGCCGAGGCAGATCGAATTTTTCGTATCCTTATGGGAGACCAGGTGGAGCCACGGCGAAACTTCATTGAACAACATGCCCTTGAAGTTCAGAACCTAGATGTTTAATCAACGCACAGTCTGTCTTGTTAACAAAATTGTGCGATCGTGGTTTTCGATGTCTGTTCATTGAAGATAGAGTACGTTGGCCAGGATTAGGCCAATTGAAGACAGATATCTGATCGACAAGGATCGTTAAGCCTGAGTCTTACTGGTGTGTTTCAACGATGAGCACGAGCTGATTTCTTTCGTTGAACTCACCGATTCCTGTGTCCATCGATGTGCTCTGACTCTAAAATGTTCTTAGACGTTTGTAAGCTGGTCAGCTGATGAAGTATTTCGCGAACTTGACACAGCAGCAATAGATAAGAGCGAATGATATCCTGTTTCGTCCATTATTTAGTCTAATCAACCAACTGTGACAAATTCGGAAACCAGACAGGTCAGACTGGCCAAATGTCAGGAACGCCAGTATTCGAATAAATGGCACGTCAGAAGTGGAAACACCGATGTATGAAGAGGGGCCTTCCCGAGGTGAGATGTGTGAACCATGAAGTGCTGAGACTAAACAAGCTGTTGTCCCTGGCCGTGATGATTTGCGGTTCAATGACTACATCGGGTATGCTGCTGCCGGCAGTTGCTCAGAGTTCTGATGTGGAAACACTGGATTTTTTTGAGAGTAAGGTCAGGCCTTTGCTGGCAGAGCACTGTTTCCGGTGTCACAGTATGAAAGCGGAAACGCTTCGGGGTGAGTTGTATCTCGACAATCGAGATCGGCTGCTTAAAGGAGGGCAGTCCGGTGCCGTTGTGTTACCCGGAGATCCAGAAAACAGTTTACTGGTACAGGCCATTCGGTGGGAAGAGCTAAAGATGCCACCTTCCGGAAGACTGACTGAAAATCAAGTGGCGGTTCTTGTTCGATGGGTCAAACTGGGAGCCCCTTGGCCCGAAGAGAGTCAACAGAGCAGTCAAGTAGAGGCGGATATCGTTGACTGGGAACGATTGCGCGCGGATCATTGGGCATTTCAACCTGTTAAGGCAACGGAACTTCCCGTTGTGAAAAGTGACGCCTGGCCACAAAATGAAATCGATTACTGGATACTCAATAAGCTGGAATCCAGGGGCTTGAGACCCGTTCCGAAAGCGGCTGCCAGAATTCTAATCCGGCGCATGTATTTTGATTTGATCGGTCTGCCTCCATCACCGGAAGATGTGCTGAAATTTGAGAAAGAGATGACACGTCAGCCTTTACGAGCTATCGAATCATTAATTGACAGGTTACTGCATTCCAATCATTACGGAGAGCGATGGGGGCGTTTCTGGCTGGATGTAGCACGCTACAGTGATGGTTACGGTGGGTTTCTGGACAATGCCGCGAACAATGAGGCCTGGCGGTACCGGGACTGGGTTGTTCAGGCAATGAATGCCGACTTTCCGATTCACCAATTTCTGCGGCTGCAAATAGCAGGTGACCAGCTTGTCGGCAAGGAAGGTGCCGTAGCAACCGGTTTTTTTGCGTTGGGGCCGTCGTATCACAGTGATGGTGGCGATCCTGACAGTGTAGCCCAGGCTCAGGCAGAAACGCTGTCTGACAGGATTGATATTCTGGGGAGAGGAATACTGGGTTTGACGCTTGCCTGTGCTCGATGCCACGATCACAAATTTGATCCGATTCCCCAAAAAGACTATTACTCCTTAGCAGGTATTTTTAACAACACGGATGTTCAGGAGTTCCCACTGGTTCCAGCGGAAATTGTGAAAGACTTTCAGGATCATCACCAGGCCATAAAAGATCTGGAAGGGAAAATAAAGAATCTTCGTGAGCTTATCAAAAAGGACAAAAGGGAATTTACAGAGGAAGAACAGATCCGGGAACAGAACTGGAAGGAATCACTCGAACATCTGAAAAAAACAGTGCCAGATAAATATGCCTTTGCTCACGCACTTGCGGATACGGGCAGTGCCGACATGAAGCTGGCCATTCGCGGAAATCTACGAAAACCGGGCGAATCGGTTCCTCGAAGATTTTTGTGGGCACTATCTGGTGATAAGGCCGTTCCTTTTACCAAAGGCAGTGGTCGACTGGAACTGGCAGACGCTGTTGTGAAATCTAATAATCCGCTGACTCCACGTGTCTTTGTGAATCGTGTGTGGATGCATCATTTTGGAACAGCCTTGGTTCGTACACCGGACAATTTTGGCGTTTTGGGTCAGCTGCCGACACATCCGGAACTGTTAGATTGGCTGGTCTCATATTTTACGAATACGGGTTGGTCATTGAAGTCGTTACATCGCGTAATTATGACTTCGGCAGCCTATCAGATGAGTAGTGCGTTTGACCAGGATTCCTTTGACATGGATGGAGATAACCAGTTGTTGTGGAGGATGAATGCACGACGACTGGATGTGGAAGCCTGGCGGGATGCGCTGCTGAGTGTTACAGGAGAACTGAACTATCAAATGGGAGGAGTTCCAACAGAAGATATTAAGAGTTTTCGACGTACTTTATATTTTAAGGTAAGTCGCAATGGAGACCGCTTTGAAACAGATCATTTCTTAAGGCTTTTTGATTTTCCGTTGATGCGTGAAACGGTTGCAAAACGTACTTCGAGTATTGTTGCTCAGCAATTTCTGTTTATGATGAATGATGCGTTTATGGTAGATCGCGCCAAAGCGCTGGTTACCCGACTGAAAAATGAAGTCGCAGAAGATGGTGAACGGATCGATCTCGCGTATCGTTTGTTATACAGTCGTGAACCCACGGAAATGGAAAGACAGCTTGGAATGCAGTTTCTCAATTCGGAAAGTAGTTCTGAAAACGAGGAGTTGGAGGTCGATCGGGAATTACCGATCGAAGAATCAGAAAAGGCACCACGAGAGACGCTGTCTAAATGGGCTCAGTATGCACAGGTGCTTTTGAGTGCTAATGAGTTTATGTACGTTCGTTGAACAAGACGTGTCGAGTGTTGCTATGGCCACTTGGAGCGTTTTTGTTTGCGTTACTTTGGGAAGGGAGCCGGGTTGGTACCTGGAAACAGAACATGAGGCATCGTGACCCAAGTTTGCCGTTAAACAGGCGGGATATGATATCGAGAATAGGGGCAGGATTTGGAAGCCTGGGTCTTGCCGGAGTTATGGCAGAGGCCAATCTGCTGGCACCGAAAGCCGCTCATGCTTCTGGATCGGCCGCTTCGCTACTATCGAAGCAACCTCATTTTGCTCCGAAAGCTAAACGTATTATCCAATTGTTTATGCCAGGCGGACCTTCTCAGGTAGATACGTTTGATTACAAACCTGCTATCACAAAATACGCGGGACAGCGTCCTGATTCCGTAGATCGCAAATCGTTACGTAATACCAAGGGAGGTTTGATGCCCTCACCCTTCTCGTTCAAACCATATGGTGAAAGTGGGAAATGGGTGAGCGATATATTCCCGGAAGTGGGGAAATGCGTGGATGATCTCTGTTTCATTCACTCGATGCATACGGATATTCCTGAGCATGCAGGGGCGATTCTGATGATGAATCTCGGACATCTGCAGCCGAGTCGCCCCAGTATGGGAGCATGGATGGTCTATGGTCTGGGTAGCGAAAATCAGAATTTACCTGGATTTATTGCCATGAGTCCCAGGGCTCAGCCACGTGGTAAGCTTGCAAACTGGGGTAATTCTTTTTTGCCTGGAGCCTACTCGGGAACATACGTCAACATACATGAAATGAGTCCCGATGCCATTCTTCGTGATTTAAAAAATCAATACCTGGGATCAGGTGATCAGTATCGACAGACTGAGCTGCTGACTCGTCTGAACAAAATTCATCTTGAGAGGCAGCAACAGGATCAAGCTCTGGAATCCAGCATACAGGCAATGGAGATGGCCTTTCGAATGCAGTTTGCTGTTCCCGAAGCATTTGATCTGAATCAGGAGACCAAAACCACTCTGGAGATGTATGGCACCAGTGAATATGCAAAAGGATGCCTGCTGTCACGGCGTCTAATCGAACGCGGCGTTCGGGTTGTTCAGTTGTCTCATTCTATCGATGGATATGACATTGCATGGGATACCGGACACTCAGATATCCGAAATGGGCATGCCCGATTAGCCAAGGCCTGTGACCAGGGCATTGCAGCCCTGATCAAGGATTTGAAACAACGTGGACTTTTCGAGGAAACGTTGGTTGTCTGGGGAGGCGAATTCGGTCGTGCGCCTACTTCTGAAGGTGCGAAGGGACGTGATCATGACCATTATGGCTTTACGGTCTGGATGGCTGGTGGTGGGGTGAAACCCGGATTCAGTTATGGTGCTACAGATGACTTTGGTCTTAGCGCCCAGGAAAATCGTACACACGTCCATGACCTGCATGCGACGATTCTTCACCTGATGGGGTTGGACCACGAGCAATTAACCTACCGTTACTCCGGTAGAGATTTTCGGCTGACCGATGTGGCAGGGCACGTAATTCATGACGTGATTGCTTGAGTTAACCGATTTGTTGTTCGGATGTCCGACTGTGCAGCCATCTGAAGATGCAAATCAAAAGAGATGTTACGGATGGCGCTTCTGATTGGAGACGATTGCGGGGATACCAAACAAAAGGAGCTCCGTAGACGGGAAAGAGAAGAACCAGGCGTCCAGTGTAAAGTGGTCATTATGGACGGTTCGAATCAATTCTCTTGAAGGCTTTTGAAGCCCGCTTCGTTCTGAAGTTTAAGCATCAGTCGTCTGAAGGTACGTCCAGCAGCATCATCGGTCAGGTATTCGTAATCGGTACGGAAAGAAAATCCCCCGAACATATTGTTAGATGAAGCGCTGTGAAAATTTTCCCTTATAAATTCTGCTCGAGGTGCCGGCTGTACGATAGCCGCTCGAACAATGTACCACACCGTTTCAGGGCCATTGGCTACGATAGCGAGTTGACCTTCTTCCAGTGAAAAAACGCGCTGCATGAATCCGTTGTCAATATCTTCCGTATGATCGACTTCGCTTAGAACGGGAGGCCGAAAAAATTCTGATCGGAGCCAGCTGAAGGATTCGGATCGCTGGACGTCCAACATGGCATCACCGTTTTCTTTAAGTGTTATATTGGCCAAGCTTTCTTCCAGCGTTCCGCCTTTTTCTCTAGCTAACTGGACAAGTTCTCCGGCCCGTGCATGAGCGAGGTTTCGAGCTTGTTGAAACTGGTATACTCGACGCACTTCATCAAGGATCTCTTCGGGATCATCCGGATAAAATATCGGTTCAAGTGAGGTGATCCAGTAAAGGTAAGTGGAACCTTTTTCCCTGGTTACAGATGCAACGGAGTCACCATTGTTGTCAGGGGAGTATACCTCGCTGGCTTCCATTGACTGGTAACGGTTCTGTATCTGAAACAATTGGCCAACTACGGATCCGGGTCTTGCATTCGGAGAGAAGGGTTGATTCCGCTGTGAGGGAAGCGTTTCGTTCCAGGTGTCGAGTCGCTGTAATTCGGAAAAAGTGACCAGACCGGTTTCTCCATACTCGAGTACGACCCCCTTGAACTGGTCCATGGCCGCTATCATCTTGATCGCAGTCTTAAGCAATTCAGGCGGCGTAGAAACCGACGACATGGTCTGAGTAAATAATTCGAAGGGTCCTTCAGGTTTCGGCCCAGCGACATTGTCTGGTAGATCTTCATTTGCAGAATTGCTTTCCTGACGTTTCAGTTCCCAGTCAGCAAATTCTTCGCTGTACCGGTCAAACACATTGTATTGCAGTTCTTCGTATAATTGGTCGATCAACGTTCTTGTTCGATCATTTCGTACCTGTTCTGTAATTTCTTCTTTTAAACTGTCGTCCAGAACACGGTATCGTGGCATATTATCTTCGCTTGTAGCGGGATCATTCTGAGACGGCACGGCCTCTGTGGAAGTTGTGGAATCTTCTATTTGCGCAGGCTTTTCCAAGTTGCCTGAATCGATTTCTGCATTGTTCTCTTCACCGTTTGAATTTGCCGAGGGAAGTGCCTGGTTCTGATTCTCAGCATCAGCAGGATCCTGAATTCCGCAGTCGTCTGGATCTGGATTGTTATTCTTGCTGGCCTCACCGCTTCTTGCGCTTTCTTGGCCTTCGACTTCCTCGGGTATATTTGAGGAGTCTGGGGTTTTAGCTGGAGGACCTTCTGGTTCCGATTCCGGGGTTTCTGTTTCTGACTCATTCTTTTCGGGTGTGTCGGAGTCTGTTTCTGAAGATTCCGATTCCGGGGTTTCTGTTTCTGACTCATTCTTTTCGGGTGTGTCGG